>JASKKH010000060.1 GCA_030154265.1 Clostridia bacterium | reverse complement strand
TATGTTTTTGGTTTTACTAGGGACTCAACTTCTCCTGGGTTTTTAATTTTTACCGATGGAGCTTATCAATAAGAAATTACGTTTACCTAAAAATTACTATCAAAAGCCAGGCTATGAGCCTGGCCCTAATTTTATATATTATCATCTAACCAGCTAGTGATTTTCTCAGCTATTTCTACACTGTTTTTATCTTGCATCATTAAATAACCAATTGCTTTTATCTAATAAAGTGTCCGTTATTTCTTTACCAGTGAAATTAACTTCTCCTAAATCAATATCATTCAAGATAAATATATAATACATAATAGTCCCCCAATACGAAAAATAAGTCTCTACAAATCCATCTCATTTAATATGTTTCTGAGATTCTTTAATTCTTCTTTAGATAAAGTAAGCCTTTATTGGATTCAGGAACAACTCCTATTTTCTCTTTTATCCCATATTTAATTTCAGCCACTAATATTACCTCCTAAAGTATTAACTGTATAATTTGCTCCATCTTCAGCAACTCGGTCATATATTATATCTTCTACATTTACATTACCACACATTAATTCCGCCTGCTTCATTACAATATCCAGTGCTTTTTTTGCTTGCTCTGGTGGATAATCATATTTCTTTAATAATCTTTTTATAATCCTTCTCATACCAGCCTGAGCACTCTTGCGCACACTCCAGTCAATTGTAATATTATTTTTAATTGCAATGGTAAGCTCATGGGCAATTTTCTTAAGTGTTTCATCATCCATAAATTCCTTTACTATATCATCTGCTGTTAAGGCATCATAGAAGGCTATTTCATCTTCATTCAAACCTAAATCTTTTTCTTTATCTCGCATTTCTTTAATCTCTTTGGCCATTCTGATTAGTTCTTCAATTACTTCAGCGTTAGTAATGGCTTGGTTTCTATATTTGTTTAACGCTTTTTTTAACTTTTCTGAGAATTTCTCAGATTTAACGAGATTTCTCTTTTCCATGGTTTTAATATTGCCTTCAAGAAGCTTTTTCAGTATTTCAACAGCCAAGTTCTTATGCTCTAGTTGCTTAATTTCTTCTAAAAATTCTTCTGATAAAATTGACACTTCAGGTCTTTCAAGACCCATCGCTTCAAATACATCTATAACCTCCTCAGAAATAATAGAACGTTCAAGCATTTGATTAATTCTAGCTTCTATTTCTTTCTTAGATGTTTTTCCAGTGCTTCTAGCTTCTAGTTTTGCTAAACTTGCCTTAACTGCTTTAAAGTAACTTACTTCAAGGGCCACTTTCTTCCCTTCATCGGTAGCAGCACATAATGAATGGGCTTTTGCTAATTCAGTAGCAATTTGTTTAAATTCTTTTTGGTCCTTTTCATGTTTACCTAGTATATAATTCATACCACCAGTTATAGCTCTTATCCTTGCTGCTTGAGATGTACCCATATATAAAGAATAATTAAATTTATGAAACATACCACGGAGCACTTCCAATTTCTCTTGCATTACGGCAATAGCTACTGATGTATCAATTCCTGTATTCTCTTTATCGGTATCTGTATATTGTTTCAATGCACTCTTTAAGCTTTCTAGAATACCTATGTAATCAACCACTACACCGCCAGATTTGTCCTTAAATACCCTATTAACTCTGGCAATGGCTTGCATAAGATTATGACCTTTCATTGGTTTATCAATATACATGGTATGCATGGATGGCACATCAAAACCTGTAAGCCACATATCTCTAACTATTACTATTTTTAGTTCATCACTATTATCTTTCATCCTTCTAGCTAAAGTATCTCTTCTTTGTTTACCACCAATATGCTTTTGTAATCTTTCATTATCTCCAGCACTACCAGTCATAACGACCTTAATTTTTCCTTTTTCCAATTCATCACTATGCCAGTCCGGTCTCAATTTAACTATTTCATCATATAAATCAACACATATTCTTCTGCTCATACAAACAACCATTGCTTTACCGTCAATAGTTTTTGACTTTTCTTCATAGTGGTTAACTATATCTTGAGCAAGCTTTTTAATTCTATTTGGAGAACCAACAATAGCTTCTAGTCTCGACCATTTACTTTTATTTTTCTCCCGTTCATTATCTTCTTGCCCTTCAGTTAGTTCTTCAAATTCATCATCAACTTTCAGTAGTTCTTCATCGTCTGTTTCTAGCTTGATAATTCTATTTTCATAATAGATTTTAACAGTAGCCTTGTCTTCAACGGCTCTGGTCATATCATAAACATCTATGTAATTCCCGAATACAGCTGGTGTTGATTTGTCTTCCAGTTCTATCGGAGTCCCGGTAAATCCTATAAATGATGCATTAGGTAGAGCATCTCTTAAGTATTTCGCATAACCATATTTAACTTCACCAGTTTTTGTATCAGTTTTAGCTTCTAACCCGTATTGACTTCTATGAGCTTCATCAGCAATAATAATAACATTCCTTCGGTCTGTTAATACAGGCATTTCTCCTTCTTCAGGCATAAACTTTTGAATGGTTGTAAAAATAATGCCTCCGGACTCTCTGTCGTTTAATAGATCATATAATCCATTAATTTCTTTTGAATTTTCCTTGGCCTGCTGCATCTTTTGTTCATCAGTCAATCTTCTTACATTAGCTTGTTTGGGCCTTTGTCTTAATATATCTTGTGATTTAGAAAAAGTAGTAAATAATTGATCATCTAGGTCATTCCTATCGGTAATAACTACAATAGTAGGATTGTTTTTTAACTGGTTTACCAAATATGCAGTATAAAACACCATAGTGAGACTCTTACCCGATCCCTGTGTATGCCAAATTACACCGATTTTCCTATCGCCATCTTCACTGATAGCTTCTTTGGTTTTTTCTATAGCTTTCTTAACTGCAAAATACTGGTGGTAGGCTGCAAGTATCTTAATAATAGTCTTTTTATCACCTATTTTAGTTCCAGTTTCATCTTTTTCTTCTTCTTTGGATTCTTGAAATAGTATAAAGTTTTGAACTATATCAAGTAGTCTATCTTTGGCAAGCATTCCTCTAAATAAAACTTCATATTGGGGGACATGTAGAGGCTCAATATTTACTCCATCTATGGTTCGCCAATTCATAAACCGTTCTTCATTGGAGGTAATAGTACCAGCTTTAGCATTAATGCCATCGGATATTACACAAAAAGCATTGTAGTTAAATAGGGAAGGGATATCACTTTTATAGGTTTGGATTTGATTATAGGCATTTTCTATTTCTACGTTTTCATCACTGGCTGATTTAAGCTCAATCACTACTAAGGGAATACCATTAACAAAAATAATTAAGTCCGGTCTTCTCTCTTCTTTTTCTATAATAGTAAATTGGTTAGCTACTAAAAAATCATTTCTTTTAGGGTTTTCAAAATCAATTATGTATGCTCTTTTTGTTCTTATCGCGCCATCCTCTTTAAAAGATACTTCTATCCCATCAACTAGGAGATTATGAAAACTTCTGTTGTTTTCTTCCAACATTGGGCTATTAAAGGTTATGATTTGCCGGAAAGCATCTTCTATTGCTTCAGCTGGCAGGTGTTTATTTATTTTAAATAAGGCATCCTTTACCCTTTGTTCTAAAATAACTTCTTTATAATCTTTTCTTTCTGGATATTCTCCATCACATGAGATATCAGGTGCAAATACATACTCATATTCCATTTCTTGAAGTATTTCTATAGCTGCTTCTTCCAGTAAATCCTCAGTAAAATTTTCTAGTAAGCTCATTTTAGTATCCACCCCCTTTTTTTAATTGAGAATTGAAAATTAAGAATTAAAATCCTTATTTCACTATATTAAATTCTCAATTCTCCATTCTATATTCTCAATTATCTAACGGTACTCTTATTTCACCGGACATGAGTTTTGGAAGTAAAGTATCCCTAATTTCAGCTAATTTATGATTTTCATTACCATTTTCTTGAATTTTCTTTAGTATCATAGATATATTTTTATTAAACTCTCTAATTAGTTTTAAATCTTTTGGAATTGCTAACTTTTCATTAGAAAGAACATTTTTTAAATCTAAATTTTTTATACCTGTAGTACCATTTTCGTATTGGAAAAATGTATTAGCTTTATACAATTTTTCTAAGAAGCAATATGCTAATTCAGTAAACACTACATCTTTAGGTCTGAGTGCCCTACAAAAATTTGTGCAGACAACTTTGTTATTAAATTTATTCAAGACTTCTTGTGAAATATAGACTGACCTTCCAGTAGATTGTGTTGGACTTCCACCGGAAATTTCAATAATAATGTCTCCTGTCTTTAGACGTTTTTTATTAAATGCATCTTCTTTAATAAATCTCATTGGAACATTCCCTTTTTTCCCTTTTTTAACTTCTGGTAGGTCAGCTCCTCGTATACACATTACTGGAATAGTATGTTTGTCATCCTCGTTCTCTTTTCCCCATTCTCCACCAAGAATATCTAAAAACAACTCCCCTATTGAAATAACTTCCCAATTTTCAGGTATAATTCCAAGTTTACTTTCAACCATTTCCCCACCACTTGATTTATAGGGCTCTCCATCTTCATTTGGAAATTCGAAGTCTATAAACCAGTGTTTGAATATTGTTTGAGCCATTTCCTCTAGTTTTTTATTGATTTGGTTATTAATTTCAATTTTTTTATCTAAAGCCGAAAGGATATTTGCTATAGCCTTTTGCTCTTCAATCGGTGGTAAAGGTATTTCAAATGATTCAATCATACCTTTAGTTAAAGCTGCTCTAGTACCTCCTATTCGAGCAAGTGAAATCATAAAGCTTTGCATATATGGACTTACTAAGTAATATTTTAAATAATCAGGATTTAGTTTATCTTTCTGAGTCCTAATTATAGCTACATGTTGATTTACTCTTCCTCCAATAAATTCATCTGGTACATTAGTACATCTTGCAACAGAATCACCAGTAATATTTAGCAATATATCATCTTTTTTAATCTCAACATTTTTTAGTTTGTCTGCTTGTTCATTATTAATAAAAACCAACCCATTCGTATTAAATGAACAATTATAAACATTTTGACTTCTTATAAATGCTATACCCTCTTTTTGATAACTATTGCTCCCACCCCTTGGTGTTGCGCCGCTACCAATCTTAGTAGTAATGTCCTTAAGCTTAACATTATCCCACTCACTAAATCTCATACCCAATACCCCCTAGATTTTTTCTTATCTCATCCTCTAGGCGTCTGGATTTTGCAAATAACTCACTAAGTTCACTTGTTAATTTCTCCATCTTTTCTTCAAAGGCTATATCATCACTTTCATTTTCTTCAATACCTACATATCTACCCGGTGTTAAAATATATTCATGTTCCCTTACTTCTTCTAATGTGGCTGACTTACAAAAGCCTTTTACATCTTCATATTTACCATTAATATTTCTCCAACTATGATACGTTTCAGCGATTTTCTTAATATCCTCATCGGATAATTCACGATGTGTTCTATCAATCATTTGTCCTAACTTTCTTGCATCTATAAATAATATTTCACCATTTCTTTTTCTAAAGTTAGGATTATCTTTCTTATTTCTGTTAAGTATCCATAAACAAGCTGGTATCCCTGTGGAATAGAATAACTTATCTGGTAAAGCTACTATAGCATCAACTAAATCTGCTTCTATTATATTTTTTCTAATCTCACCTTCATTTGAGGTATTAGAACTTAGTGACCCATTAGCCAGTACAATTCCTGCACAACCATTTGGTGCAAGATGGTATATCATGTGTTGTAACCAAGCGTAGTTGGCATTTCCTGTAGGTGGTGTCCCATATTTCCATCTAACATCATCGGTTAATTGGTCACCACCCCAATCGCTAATATTAAAGGGTGGATTGGCAAGTATATAATCAGCTTTTAAAGTTTTGTGAAGATCGTTATGGAAGGTGTCCGCATGGTGTTCTCCAATGTTCCCATCTAAACCTCTTATAGCAAGGTTCATTCTACATAGCTTCCATGTTGTTGAGTTCAATTCTTGCCCATATATTGAGAGGTTTTCTATTTTCCCTTGATGTTTCTCAACAAACTTTTCACTTTGAATAAACATGCCTCCACTACCACAGCAGGGGTCATAAATTCTACCCTTATATGGCTCTATCATTTCAACTAAGGTTTTAACAACACTGGCAGGTGTATAGAACTCACCCCCACCTTTACCTTCTACGCTGGCGAATTTACCCAAAAAGTATTCATATACTCTACCTAAGGTATCTTTTTCCTCTTTGTTATGTAATTTAATTGATGAGATTAAATCTATAAGTTCTCCTAGCCTTCTTTTATCAAGTTCAGGCCTAGCATAGCGTTTATCAAGGACACCTTTTAAACTGGGGTTTTCCTTTTCTATCAAAATCATTGCATCATCTATGTACTGTCCAATTTTAGGGTCTTTAGCATTATCTTTTATAAAACCCCATCTTGCCTCTTTAGGAACCCAGAAAATATTCTCTGAAGCATATTCATCTCTATCTTCTTCAAAACCTTCGCCTTCTTCAACTAGCTCATTATATTTAGTTTCGAATTTATCTGATATGTATTTTAAGAATATAAGCCCTAATACTACGTGCTTATATTCGCTAGCATCCATACTACCCCTTAATTTATCCGCTGCTTTCCATAACGTTTCTTCAAAGCCTATATTTGCAGTTGCCATTCTATATACCTCCTGAATTTCTAAAAATTATGATCATCAAAAACTTCAAATATTTCACTTTCAAATTCATCCTGCTCCGGTCCTGAAGATACCCAGTCAGGTAATACCTCATAGTAATGGCCAAGGGCCTCAATGGTTTTATGAAGTATAACCTCATGTTGTGCTTTTTCCATTAGTTCAACAATTAACTTAAAAGTATCTATATATGGGTTATTATCCACCACTTCCATTGCTTCTTTAAACCTAGATACAAGCTTTGCTTTTTCAATACTTCTCTCAATTGAGTTGATTTCCTCTTTATCATATACAGGTACTTTCACAAGGTCATTAATTTCACCTATCATAAACTGCTGCTCATGTTCTTTTATAATAGGTTTTAATTCTTTCTTTAGCTTTTCTTTTTGAATTTCAAGCTTTTCTATATCGTTTAATTCCTTAATAAAATATTCCTGATTTATTCCAAAAAGTTCTTCAAGAACGGGGAGATATTTTTTAGGAATTTTTTGTTTACCTTTAATCCATAAATTAATATTCTGCTTCTTTATTCCCAGCTTTTCCGCCAGTTCTATATGCTGCATATCATATAAACTGAGAATATACTCTAGACCAATCAATAATCCACCCCCGTATAAAAAAATATTGTCTAAGTCAATATTTTTATATTATACGCTTTAAATATTGTCTGGGTCAATTATTTTTCGCCTAAAATTACTTTTTGAAAAAAATAAAAGCACTTACAATTTGTAAATGCTTCATTTGGGCTTAAATTTATTTTATATACTTTTTAGCAAGCATAAGCTTGCCAAAAATATTTACCCGAAAAATCCTGATTTTACTGGCCTATTCTATTACTTGAAGCATAAGTATGCCATGCAACAATAAAAGCATAACCTTGTCAAAACGGCAAGGTTATGCTTACAGTTACACACCCAAAAAATCGGGTGCTTTTAATATTTGGTGGAGGTGAGGGGACGTATCACTCCTATATTTCTATAGGTACTGACTATATCTTCAACTCTCATCGA
>JASKKH010000021.1 GCA_030154265.1 Clostridia bacterium | reverse complement strand
GCAACCCGCATAAATCCTGATCCGTGCCGGGGTAAAATATTTTTGCCACTGCCCTAAAACGGCCTATTCATCTCTACTTCCGAACATCGCAATTGGCTCGTTTTAGGATTGAATTTTTTATTGGAAATGCTATCAATGTTTGTGTTCACTTGTAAAGAATTTTATAATTTGCCTTATGCGTTAAAAACTTAGTTTTTATTAGCTTTAAATTACTTTATTTCTTTTCTTTATTAACCAAGAATGGCCTTAATATCCTCTTCAGGAGTAGTTATCGGCTGAATGTTGTAATTATCCTGCAGCACTTTTAAGACGTTGGGGGTTATAAAAGCAGGGAGACTTGGCCCTATGCGAATATTTTTAATTCCCAGGTGTAGCAGGGTAAGGAGAATTGATACAGCCTTCTGTTCGAACCAGGAAAGGACCATGCTGAGTGGTAAATCGTTTACCCCACAATCAAAGGCTTCAGCTAGGGCTAAAGCTATCTGGATTGCTGAATAGGCGTTATTACACTGGCCAAGGTCCAAAAGACGTGGAATACCGTCAATATCTCCGAGCTCAAGGTAGTTAAAGCGATATTTACCACAGCCAAGGGTTAATACTACACAGTCCTGAGGAAGCTTTTGGACGAATTCTGTATAGTAACTCCTGCTGGCCTTAGAGCCATCGCAACCGCCAACAAGGAAGAAGTGACGTATTTTACCGCTTTTAACAGCTTCAATAATTTTATCAGCAAGGCTCAGAACCGGTTTGTGATGGAAACCAGTCATAGTAGTTGGGCCTGGGTTATCCGGTAGAGAAGGTAATGAAAGAGCCTTTTCAATTACCGGAGTAAAGTCGCGGTTACTAATGTGGACAGCACCAGGAACATCTGCCACACCACAAGTGAACAGGCGATCTTTATAAGATTCTTTTGGTATCAATACACAGTTTGTAGTGGCAAGAATGGCTCCTGGGAAGTTATCAAACTCCTTACGCTGGTTTTGCCAGGCGGTGCCATAGTTACCAACCAGGTGTGGAAACTTCTTCAGTTCTGGATAAGCGAGAGCAGGGAGCATTTCCCCGTGTGTATAGACATTAATTCCTTTACCTTCTGTTTGTTTAAGTAGTTCATAAAGGTCTAAAAGGTCATGTCCTGATACGATAATACCGGGACCAGCCTTTGTACCTATCTGTACTTTAGTGGGTTCAGGAGTTCCAAAACGTTCAACGTGGGCATTATCAAGGAGTTCCATTGCCCTTAAGTTCATTTCTCCTGCCTTTAAAAGCAGACCAATATGGCTTTCAAGGTTAAAATTAACATTGGTAAGGGTTGAGAAGAGTGCCTCAGCCAGGAAAGCATCAATCTTTTCATCAGCGGCACCAAGCTCACGGGCATGATAGGCATAAGCACTAATACCCTTAAGGGCAATAATTAAAGTGTCCTGCAAACTAGCAATGTCTTGATTTTTTCCACAAACTCCTACTTTGGTGCACCCAGTTCCCCCTGCTGCTTGTTCACATTGATAACAAAACATCATAAAACCTCCTTGGAAAATGTAATCTATTATGGACTAAAATAGTCCATATAACGGCTAAAAAATTAAGATAAAGTTATGAAATTTTAAAAATAAGACTATAAAAGTCCATTTTTATGAATAAAAAAAAGAGTCTTAATTTGATACTTTGGGTAGATATTGGACTATAAATATCCACTTTATAATTAAAAAAACAGCACTTAGGTTTAATAGTTTCTAATATTTATCTAAGCATTAGCTTTATATTGATCAACCAGGTCCTGTAAAGTAATACCATTCATGAAATCAATCAACTTCTGTTCCATATTAATCCAATTATTTTTTAGAGGGCATTGAGGTGCTCTGGGACAACCGTCTTTTCCTAAAAGACATTTATTCATAGACAGTTTACCCTGTAGAGCTTCCACTATTTCTAAGACAGATACCTCGCTGGGGTCCTTTGCCAGAGAAAATCCACCATGGGCACCTCGGTAGGAATTTACCAGGCCAATACGAACGAACTTTTGTAAAATCTTTTGTAAAAATTCTATAGGGATTTCCATTTGGTCTGATATATCTTTGGCACTCACGATATTTCCGGAATTAGCAGCTATATATACAAGGGCACGAACCCCATAGTCTGTATTTCGTCTTATTATTTCCATAAGCATTACTTTTCCAAATTTTGATTTAAGATTATTTTAGTCCACAATAGACTAAATGTCAATACTTATTTTACCTATAAAATGAATTTAAAATAAATTGCAATCAAATAGATTGGCATATAGAACACTTAGTAAGTAAATATATACTTATCATATCGCATAAATTTTATTGGGGGATGGTTAACGTGAAAACTTTAAAAAAAACTATAGTAAGAATTAACTACAGAAGAAACTATAGAAACATCAGACAAACTTGTCCAAACAGAAGATAGCCGCCCTTTTTGAAGGGTGGCTTTTAAATTTTAAGCTAAGGATTGCCCCAAGCTTAATAAAAAGATAAAATATAAAGAATAGCTATTATATAAAGTTTTATATAAAAGAAGGTTGACTATGTCTGCAAAAAAAGCACAAAAATTGCTTTTAATTGACGGTAACAGTGTAATTCACAGAGCTTTTCATGCCCTTCCGGCTCTAAAAACAAATGAAGGTATTCCTACAAATGCTGTCTATGGTTTTGCTACTATGTTACAAAAGGCAAGGGAGATGGCTTCTCCCGACTACACCATTGTAGCCTTTGACCATGGTAAGGTTACCTTTCGCCATGACCTTTTTGATAATTATAAGGGTACCAGGCCGGAAACAAATCCGGAATTAAGACCCCAATTTTCTCTGGTTAAACGCCTGCTGTCTGCCTGGCGTTTGGCTATGTGTGAGGCTGAAGGGTATGAAGCTGATGATCTTATTGGGACCTTGAGCCGTCAGGGTGCGGAAGCTGGTCTTGAAGTTTTAATTTTAACTGGTGATCGGGATGCTTTACAACTTATAAATGATCAGGTTAAGGTTTTACTCATGAGGCGAGGTCTTTCAAAAGTCGAGATTTTTGATCGGGCCGCAATTAAAGAAGCCTATGGCCTGGAACCCTATCAACTTATAGATGTTAAGGCTCTTATGGGCGATAACTCGGATAATATCCCGGGAGTACCCGGGGTAGGGGAAAAGACTGCAGTTAAATTAATACAGAAATATGGTGATTTAGAAGAAGTCTTGGCTCATGCCGGTGAGGTTAAAAGACGTAACGTTGCGGCTAATCTTGTTACCTATGCTGAACAGGCACGTATGGCCAAAAACTTAGCAACCATCTGTTGTAATGCACCTGTAAAACTTGACCTTGAAAGTTGTTGTAACAAGAGCCCTGACTACGAAGCTGTATTGGCTCTATATAAAGAACTGGAGTTTAAAAGTTTGATTAAAGAAGTTTTAAATTTAATGAAACAGAACGGGGAAAAGACCAAGGAAGAGCAAACTGCTGTAAAAACCTTAAAGGTAGATAAACCTTGTATATTAAATAATTTAGAAGAACTCGGTGATTTAGTTGAAAAACTACTTGGCAAACAGGAAGTAGCTATTCATTTAATCCTTGATAAACCGAATTATCAGGATGCTAAAGCCGTGGCTCTGGGGTTAGCCTGGGAGGATGGCGTAGCAGCTCTGGATACATCAAATCTACCGGCACAAGATTTGGCTAAAACTATGGAACCGCTACTTTTGTCACCGTCTATTTTCCATGATGCTAAGAAAGAACTTGTTTGGTTTAGTAATGCCGGGTTAAAGGTAACAGAACCGGCTGGTGATACCATGATAGCCGGCTATCTGCTTAATCCTACAGCATCCAGTCAGGATTTACCCGAACTTTGTCTGGAACATTTAAACCTGGCCTTGGTGGATGATAATTCATTGCTTATTAGAGCCGCCGAAAGAGCCGAAGCGGTAAAACGTTTACACCCGGAACTCATAACCAAATTAAAATCAGCAGGTATGGAAGAGTTATATCGAGAGGTTGAATTGCCCCTTACCCGGGTTTTAGGTGCCATGGAAATCTGCGGGGTAGCAGTTGATCTTGAAACCCTGGATTTAATGGGGGTTCAACTTGAGGGTGGCCTGGCTGCTCTGACAGAAGAGATATATGATATTGCCGGTGAAGAATTTAACATTAACTCACCCAAACAATTGGGTGTAATTCTTTTCGAAAAATTAGGTTTACCCCCTATAAAACGTACCAAAACCGGATATTCCACCAACGCCGCTGTATTAGAAGAACTTGCTCTAAAACATCCTATTGCTGCTAAAATAGTGGAATATCGCCAATTGGCCAAGCTAAAATCCACTTATGTCGATGGGTTAAAGTCGTTGGTGAATCCTGAGAAAGGAACTCTGCATACCAGCTTTAATCAAACCGTGACGGCAACAGGTAGACTGTCTAGCAGTGAGCCTAATTTACAGAATATACCTGTACGTTTAGAACTGGGAAGACGCCTCCGTAAGGCTTTTGTACCCCATAAACCAGGTAATGTACTTTTAGCAGCTGACTATTCACAGATTGAATTACGTATCCTGGCCCATATTTCGGGTGACCAGGTAATGATTGAAGCCTTCCGTAATGGGGAAGATATTCATGCCAGGACGGCTGCTGAAGTTGCAGGAGTACCTATAAACGAGGTAACTAAAGAAATGAGAAGAAGTGCCAAGGCTGTTAACTTTGGTATTGTCTATGGAATTAGTGATTACGGTTTAAGTCGGGACCTGGGCATTAGCCGTAAAGAAGCACATCAATATATTGAACGTTATTTTCAGCGTTATCGCTGGGTTAAGGCCTATTTAGACGATATCGTTAACAGGGCTCGGATGGAAGGTTATGTTACTACTTTAATGGGTCGACGCCGTTACTTACCGGATCTTTTTAGCTCAAATTATAATGTTAGGAGTTTCGGTGAGCGTACAGCTATGAATACCCCTATCCAAGGCACTGCTGCCGATATAATCAAGATAGCCATGGTTAAAATTTTTAGGCTTTTACAGGAGAATTTTCCATCAACAAAGATGTTGCTTCAGGTTCACGACGAATTAATCTTTGATGTTCCTGAGGAAGATTTACCGGATGTAGCTGCCTTGGTCAAAGATACCATGGAAAACACTTTAAAGCTTCAAGTTCCCCTTAAAGTAGATTTAAAATATGGACCCAACTGGTACGATTTAGAACCTTATGAGGTTAAATGATTCAGCTTTATAGGAAGTGATAAGGTGCCAGAATTACCCGAGGTTGAAACTGTAAAACGTACATTGACCCCTTATCTTATAAATAAAAGGATCGCCAGGGTAAAGATTTATCACCCTGGCGTTATTACTATCCCTGATCCTGATACTTTTAGCAATCTAATTACAGAGAAGATAATCAAGAGCCTGGGCCGTAGGGGTAAGTATATTATTTTCCATTTGTCTGAAGGGTACTGTTTAATTGGTCATTTAAGGATGACTGGCCAACTTACTCTTACATCTCCGGATGCCCCTTTATTACCCCATACCCATGTAGTATTTACCCTGGACAATGACTCCCAACTGCGTTGGGTAGATACCCGTCGTTTTGGCCGTCTTTATTTAGTAAAAGAAGAAGAACTATCAACAACAGCTGGTCTTAAAAAATTGGGCCCGGAACCCCTGGACCCTGCTTTTAAAGTTAAAGACTTAGCCAATATTTGTTCAGGGAGAAAAAAACCTATTAAACAGGTTTTACTTGATCAAACCCTTATAGCAGGTATAGGCAATATCTATGCCGATGAAATGCTTTTTTTAGCTGGGGTAGATCCCAGAAGGGCTGCTTCTTCTCTGACATTGGAAGAAATAAAACGGTTATATGAGGCTATGAAGACTTCTTTAGAGCAGGGTATAAAAAATAACGGTACTTCAATTAGAGATTATGTTGATGGCAGCGGTAAAAGGGGAAGTAACCAGGATTTTCTTAAGGTTTATGGCCGAGCTAATAAGCCTTGTCTTTTCTGTGGGGAGCCTTTATTAAGAATTAAGATTGGTGGTCGTAGTACTCACTTTTGTTCTCATTGCCAGAAATAGGTTGCTCAAAATTTATACCTTAAGTTAAAGCACAGATCCCACTCGAAAACCGTAGATTATTATATACCTTTTAAAAAGTAGGGTGGGATAGACTAAAATGTTTCTGGCAAGTTTACTCCTCGCTCTGGCTGTCAGCCTCGATGGATTAGGGGTAGGGCTTTCTTATGGCTTGAGAAAAATCAGAGTGCCCTTAATATCCTTAATCCTTGTTTCAATCGTTTCTATGGCAGCGAGCTTTCTTTCTATGTCTATTGGGCATTTTTTGGCAAGAATATTTAACCCAACACTTGCCGGGCGCTTAGGCGCTATTATATTATTAATTCTAGGTATTACAATTATCTTAGAGGCCTATCTAAAAAAAGACGAGTTTCTTACGACTGAGGAGACTTTATTAAAATTTCGTTTACCTCGTTTGGGTTTGGTGATTCAGATTTTAAAAGAACCTTCTAAGGCTGACCAGGATTTTTCAGGGTCCATTAGCAGTCGAGAGGCTTTAACTCTTGGTATTGCTTTAGCTCTGGATGCTCTGGGAATAGGTTTCGGTGCTGCCGCTGCCGGTTTTTCTCTTCTCTGGGTACCAATATATATTGGTCTCTGTCAATTAGCCTTAGTTAGTTCAGGTCTATTTTTGGGCCAAAAATTAGAAGTTGAAAACTTAGGTAAAAGAGGGGCAGCTATTCCTGGATTAATTTTAATTGCTCTCGGACTTTGGCGACTATAGGAGTGGTGTGATTTGTATATAATCGGTCTTACTGGTGGAATTGCCAGTGGCAAGAGTACGGTTTCTAAAATTTTAAAAGAGTTGGGTGCTAAAATTATTGATACTGACCAGGTAGCAAGAGAAGTGGTAGTACCTGGCCAGCCAGCATATAAAGATATAATTTCTAATTTTGGTGAAGGTGTATTAATGCCTGACGGTCAACTTGACCGAAGGGCGTTGGGTAATATTGTATTTAATAATGCTGAAGCCAGGGAAATATTAAATAGTATTACCCATCCCCGCATTCGGGAGGCTGTTGCTAAAAAAATTGATACTTTTCGCCAGGAAAATCCTGATGCAGTTGTTATAATAGAAGCACCATTACTAATTGAGGCTGGTATGGATGATATGGTAGACAGTATCTGGGTAGTAACCGCACCGGTTCCGGTGCGGTTAAAAAGGCTAATGGCCAGGAACAGGCTATCAGAAGAGGAAGCCAAAAGTCGTCTTAAGTCTCAAGCAGGAGATGATTTCAGACTTAAATATGCTGATAAAGTAATTAATACTGGTGGTGATTTAGAAGGGACCCGCCAGGCTGTTTTAAGGGTTTGGAAGGAAATCCAATAGATTTGTCTATCATAAGGATATTATATTTAATGTTTTAATAACTTATATAAAAACCTCTTGTTTGTAATGTAAAATTTTACTTTATATTGGAGGTGCCCTATGGGAACATTAGGGCGACGGCTGCTGTTGCTGGCAATTATAATAGCACTATTAATTTACCTGTTGCCTCGGGCTGGCCGTATTTTATATCCTTTTACTTACAAAGAAAATATTGTTGAATATGCTCGTGTTGAAAACCTGGATCCTCTTCTAATAGCTGCCATTACCAGGGTTGAAAGTAAGTTTTATCCCTTAGCCGAATCAGATCAGGGTGCCAGGGGTTTGATGCAGTTAATGCCAGAAACTGCTGAGTTTGCAGCGGATAGATTAGAAATTCCTTTCGATCCAGACAGGTTATTTATACCAGAATATAATTTACGCCTTGGTAGTTGGTATATTGCCCGGCTTATAGACGAATTTGGTGAACTTATTCCGGCTTTAGCAGCTTATAATGGTGGTCGTAGTCATGTACACAAGTGGTTAGATAGAGGTACCTGGGATGGCCAAACTCTGGAACAAATCCCTTTTCCGGAGACCCGTGAGTTTGTTCGAAAGGTGCTTATAAATTACCGAATATATCATCTTTTATATCCAGATGTAAGTTAAGCAGGTATTTGTTATATAAAATTGAATTATATAGAAATTGAGCTGTGGGTCAAGGAGTGGATATTGTATGAGGAAAAAGATTATTACTTCCATGGAAGAAGTGAAGCAACTCCAGGTAAGTCCAGAAAGAAAATTTTATTCGGCTGAACATGATGAGATTAGCAGTGGGGCTACGACTGATATTTATTTTGTCCGTACATATGAAATTCTTAAAAAATTAGGTAAAGTTGATACCATTGTCACTGCTGAGATTTTTGCCCGTCGTTCAGGGATTTTATGTGGAGTTAATGAAGTTTTGGAACTGTTAAAAGATAAAAATGTTGAGATTTGGAGTTTAAGTGAAGGAAGTTTGTTTGAACCTAAAGAGGTACTCTTACGCATTAAGGGGCCTTACAGTGAATTTGGTATTTTTGAAACAAGTATTCTAGGGATGCTTGCCAGCTCTAGTGGTTGGGCTACGGCTTCCTGGGAAATTAAACAAGCAGCAGGTGAACATACTTTTGTATGTTTTGGGGCACGGCATCTTCACCCGGCTGTAGCTCCTGTTATGGAGCGAGCGGCTATAATTGGTGGTGCTTCCGGAGCTAGCTGTATTTTGGGAGCTAAACTGGCAGGCAGGGAACCTCGGGGGACTGTACCCCATGCCATTTTCCTTATAATTGGTGATACTGTAGAGGGAGCAAAAGCCTACGACCGTTATATGCCGCCTGAAGCCAAACGGATTATTCTTGTAGATACGTTTAAAGATGAAGCAGAAGAGGCTTTACGTGTGGCTAAGGCCCTTGGCCCGGCTTTGGAGGGAGTACGATTGGATACTGCCAGTGAACGGGGCGGTGTCAGTCCGGAGTTGGTAAGAGAGGTTCGTTATCGATTGGACTTAGCTGGTTTTAAGGATGTTGCTATTTTTGTATCCGGTGGCCTGACACCTGAACGGATCCCAACTCTTATTGAGGCTGGGGCAAGTGCCTTTGGCGTAGGTAGTTATATTTCAGCAGCGTCACCTATAGATATGACCATGGATTTAAAAGAAGTTGACGGCAAACCAATAGCTAAACGTGGCCGCCTTCCCGGTATTATTCATAATTCCAGACTGAAAAAAGTAAAATAATTATTCCTTGACATGGACAAGTTTTATGTTTATAATAAACTCTGTTAATGCGGCGGTGGCGGAACCGGCAGACGCGTACGTTTGAGGGGCGTATGGGTTATCCCGTGCGGGTTCAAGTCCCGCCCGCCGCACCAAATTAAAAGAATAAAGGCTCTTGTGTTTAAATAAAAACGCAAGAGCTTCTTTATTTCCTGGTATTTTTTTGAGGAGGGTAAACGGATGGGCTTTTTATCAAGATAATACATAACTTTTATAATTGTACATGTTACAACCCCAAGCGGGGTTGTTTTTTTACGTGGCGGTGCTTGGGGGTCAGAACTAAAAAAGGAAGCCTTAAGGCCTCCTTTTTTAATAATTTTTAACTGATTTCTTTAATTGCATCTGTAGGGCAGGATTCAACTGCTTCCTTTGCAGTTTCTTCAGCATCTTCCGGTACTTCTTCTACTGTAACGTGGGATAAACCTTCATCGTTCCAACCAAAAACTGAAGGACAGAGGTCGATGCAAGCACCACATGAAATGCAAAGATCCTGATCAACACTGACTTTCATGCAATTTCCCTCCAAAAAAAACTTTGTCCAAAAGCATTACCTATTGTATGCCACTAGCTGCCATTTCATACCTAACGAGTAGCTTCTTTGGTACGAGGGGTTTTTACCCAACCCCGGGGTTGACGATTTAGTGCTTTTAAAATTGAAGCAAAGGTATAAGGTAAAGGTAAGAAGAAGCTTGCTATTGGTAAAGCTAGAAGTTGTAAGGCTCCAATAATCCTTTGCCATAAACTAACAGGTGCCATCAGGCGGCGAAAATGAAAGTAAGCATAAAAAGTAAATGCATAATACACTAATACTAAATAATGGAGGACTACTCTATACTGGTATGGAATGATTGAAGGATCAAGTCCTCCGTTCATACCAAGAATTAGTATAGTTAACGGTATCAGGACGGCACCTTGATAAAGGAGCCATTCACCCTCACCCTTCCAGTGAAGGTTGTATAAGATAGGGCCTCGTTTTTCCCAGGGATAATGAAAGGCATTACGAAACTTTTCACAGACCTGCAAGTGCCCACTACCCCAGCGTAATCGCTGTCTAAAGTAAGCATAAAGCGTAGATGGTGTTTGTTCAGTACTGTAATAAGGGAAATATTCTGCCCATACACCGGTTTTAAGATAAGCCCTTACACCTAATTCAAGATCTTCAGTTAAGGCACGGTGGTCGTAACCACCGATGCGCTCTAATAAGCTGCGGTCAATAAAGAGATTTGTACCACCAACGAAGGGCAATTTTTTCATTAATATTGGTAAATAAAGCTCATGGGAAAGAGCCTGATATAGTGCTGCCACTTTAGTAATGAAACCCAAATGGTAGAAGTTGCGTACCTGAAAGACTGGCCCCTGCCAAATACGCTCGCGTGGGTCATGCAGCCATGACCAAGCTATGTAAAGCAAAACGTCTTGTTCAGGGTGACTTTCGGCATCATAGAAAGCACAAATTTGAGTTCTGGGATCGACAAACTCTAAAGCATAGTTTAAAGCACGGCCTTTAGTTGAAGGTATACTTTGTCCTCTCCTGGACCCCTTGTAGCGACCATCAAAGTCATAGGGTACAGTACAGTGTCTTAGTTGCGGTACATCTTTACGCCCGGCAAATTCCTGGATTTTGGCTTCTACTACGTCCATGGTAGTAGGGCTTAAATCATCTTCTTTTTTTTCAAGAATTTCTTTTTCATCTGTCACTATCAAAATTTCATAACTGTCTTTAGGATAATTTAAAGATGCCAGGTGTTCAATCGTATTGGCAATAACATCAGCTTCATTACGGGCGGGGACCATAATCGTAAAAAAAGGTATCGACATTTTTTTAGCCGCTGCCAGTTTTTTAACCTTTTCACAGCTTAGTGGAATCCGTTTTCTCCAGTAGTGTTTAGTTGCATACCATTTCCAATATATATAACGCAGGAAAAGGGCAAAAAAGAACAGGTAAAAACCAACAGCGACTAAATAAAGAATTTGTGCTGGGCTTATTATCTCCCAATCCATCACTCTTCCCCCCAGGTTTCAGGGTCTAATATGTATGTATCGAAAATATTATAGCATCAGAGTTAAATTGTACCAATAGGTAAATATAAACAATGTTAAAAAAATGTTATTTATTTATATAAAACAGAAAATATTACCTATGTATTCTATTAATATTTATTAAGGAATTCTAATATATCACCTCCTTTAAAATTTTCTACAGTGCAAGATGTTTTTAGTTTATGCTAAAAATACTTTAAAATTTACCTGATTAATTTGCATATACTATTCGTTTATAACTCGCTTTTAATGTCCGTTAAAAACTCTTTGCTTATTGTTTTATTTAAAGCCGGAATTTTGGAGTTTTTACTACCTGTAGTTTTTCTTTGTTTAAATGTAAATATCCCTGGACTTTAATGGCAATATTCCTAAAGCTTTACTGTCAAGGTTGACAGGTTAATATTGTTAAATTATACTAAACTTAGTGTAGCTATATTTGTATTTAGTATATTTAAAATTACCTTGTTTCAAGGAGAGAAAAGAGAATGCGAGTATGTGGTAAACGCATTCGTGAATTAAGAGAAGGTCGAGGCTATTCTTTACATGATCTGGCCGAACGCTCGGGTGTTTCCGTTTCTTATTTAAGTGAAATTGAACGGGGGGCCAAACGACCTTCTTTAAAAATAATTGATAAAATTGCTGAGGCCTTAAATACCTCTAAAGGACAACTAGTTGAGGCTGGTAGTCAACAGGGAGTTAAGCCAGGGGAAAGGATTCGGCTTTTACGCGAGAAAAATGGGAAGAACCTTAGTGATTTAGCCGAAGAAATAGGTATATCTGTCTCTTATTTAAGTGAAATAGAGCGGGGCAATGTCTACCCCGCTGTTGATACACTAAAAAAAATAGCCAATGCTTTAGGCACTTCTGTAAAAACAATTATGGACGAGGGATCTTCCCTGGGAAACAGATTGCGCCAGACCAGGGAAGAGCGTGGCCTCACTCAGGCCCAACTTGCCGAAGCAGCTGGCGTATCTGCCGGTCTTATTGGGCAAATTGAAAAGGGTAAGGTACATCCTTCATTAAAAACCTTAGAGAAAATCGGCAAGGTACTTGATATATCCCCTTGTTACTTTATTTCTGAAGATGTTGATATAAAACAGATATTAAACCAGTTATGTCCTGATTTACGTAAGCTTTTACTGGATCCAAAGGTTCAGTCTGTCTTACGTTTAATATGCAATTGTACTGAAGAAGAACTAAAATTTATTCTTAATTTTATCCAACTTTATAAACGGAGTCATTAGAGTTAAAAATCAATTTTAGAAATGATTTCCTGTAAGGTTTCCGCCGAGTGTTTGAGGGCGGATTTTTCTTTAGATCCTAAAGGTATGGCTAATATCCCTTCACGTCCCTGGCTGCCAACCAGACATGGAAGGCTTAAGGCCACCTCTCCTTCAATTCCGTAAAGATCACGAACAACACTAGAGACTGTAAGTACGCCATGTTCATCTCTAAGAATACTGCTAATAATTCGGCTAATGGCTAATGATACACCGTAAGCAGTTACTCCTTTTCGTTCTATTATTTCGTAAGCTGCCTTTCGAACCTGATTGCTTATTTGTTCACGAAACTCTTGTTCTTCGTTTGTACCGTGTAAGAGGTAAAACTCTTCTAAACCCACACCGGCCACGTTTGCTCTACTCCAGACAGGAACTTCAGTGTCACCATGTTCACCAATGACATAACCGTGAACATTGCGTGTGTCAATGTGAAGACGTTGGCTTAACAGATGGCGGAAACGAGCACTGTCAAGGACGGTACCAGAACCCAGGACTCTGTTTTCTGGTAATCCGCTTATTTTCCAGGCAACATAAGTAAGTACGTCTACCGGGTTAGCCACCATCAGTACCAGGGCATCAGGGCAGTGTTCTAAAAGTTCAGGCAGGGTTTCACGTACAATAGAAGTGTTTTTATGGACAAGTTGTAAACGGCTCTCACCCGGTTTCTGATTGGCTCCGGCAGTAAAAATGATAATTTCTGCATCTTTGCAGTCAGCTGGCTCACCGGCATAAACATCAACAGGTCTAATCAGGGAAGCTGCATGAGAGAGATCCATAGCTTCGCCTTCAGCCTTGGCCTTATTTATATCAATTAATACTATTTCCTTAACTAACGGGCTGAAAAGTAGAGCGAAGGCAGTACTTGAGCCTACAAATCCAGCACCGACAATTACTACTTTGGCAGGCCTTTGAGCCGGACTTTGTTGTAACATAAGATCACCTCAGGAATATTTTTTGTTAACATCTTTTGGGTTATACTCTTTGGGGTTATACTAATTCTTTGCAGGGAGTAAAAAATCAATGAATTTTAATCATTTATTAGCTTTTATTACAACTGTAGAAAAAGGGAGTATTTCGGCAGCGGCTGAGGATTTACACCTCACCCAACCAGCGGTTAGTAAGCAAATACAATCACTTGAAGACTTTTTTGGAGTACGTCTTTTGGAACGGCTTCGCCGTGAGGTTCAGCTTACGGTTGCGGGTCAGGTTGTTTACTGCCATGCCAGGGTCATTTGTCGTGAATTAGAAAAGACCAGGCGGGAACTCGCTGAAGTGACCCGGCTTATACGGGGTAAACTTTTGCTGGGAGCCAGTACTACACCGGGACAGTATATATTACCCAGGTTAATTGGTGGTTTTAGGCGTAAATACCCTCAGGTAGAGGTAAGTATGGAAATAGCAGATTCCCAGACTGTTATAGAAAATGTACAATCAGGAGAAATAGAACTGGGAGTTGTAGGCATAAAAGGTCGGGAACGCGGCCTTTCCTATAAACGTTTAGCCGAAGATCGATTGGTAATTATAGTCCCTATCGAACACCATTTGGCCGAAGCCGTATCTATAACACCTGAACAATTAAAAAAGGAAAGCCTTGTTTGGCGAGGACCAGGTTCAGGTATGCGGCGGGTATTGGAAGAACGTCTGGGAGCTGCTGGGTTTAAGCTTGACCCTAAGCAAATAGTTATGGAACTTGGTAGTACGGAGGCCATTGTCAGTGCAGTTGAGGCTGGTTTAGGCATTTCTGTAGTTACCTGTTGGGCGGTTGAAAAAAGTATTAAGTTGGGAAGATTAAAGGTTCTTCAACTGCAAGGGGTCGACTTAAAGCGTGATTTATATCTGGTGCGCCGCCGACAAACCTTAAGCCCGGCTGCTGAGGCCTTCATTGACTTTTTAGATAATAATCCTCCTCGTTCTTCTCTTTTTTGAATATAGGCTGTTAAGTTTTGCTGTGATACAGCCTCGTACAACGCTGTTTTAATTGGAGGCTGCTAGTTCAATGTCTAAAACTAATTTCCAGGATATTAATTTTAAACTTAAAGAGAATGAATTTAATAGAAGAGCGGCCGATGATAAGGACTTTAAAAAAAGAGCTGCCATTGTCCTTACCGGGGGAAAAAGTTCTCGCATGGGGACTAACAAGGCCTTATTATCTATTGGGCAAGAGCCCATGCTTAAGTCTATAGTAGATAGGCTGAAGCCTTTATTCTCTGAAGTTATTGTAGCGACTAATGATCCGGAACTGTATGAAAACCTGGAGGTTTATACAGTTAAAGATATTATCCCCGGAAAAGGCCCTTTAAGCGGTATTCATGCAGGCCTTATTAACTCACCTTACTGGTATAATTTTGTTGTTGCCTGTGATATGCCTTTTTTAGTCCCTGAATTTATTGAATTTTTATTCAAACAGGCTGGGGGCTATGATGTCGTAGTGCCATACCGGGGAATACACCTGGGACGAAAATACCTGGAACCCTTACATGCTGTCTATTCCAAAGGTTGTATTAATGCCATTGAGGAGTGTCTTAAAAAAGGGGAGTATCAGGCTTATGCTTTTTATTCCCAGGTTAAGGTAAAATATCTGGACGTTAATAAGCTTTCAGGTTCTATAAATCTTAATAAGTCTTTATTTAATGTTAATACTCCCAAAGACTTGGAAAAAGCGAGGAGGTTAGTACAAGATGAATCCGAAAATACCAGTGATATCCGTCGTCGGTAAGTCTGATGCTGGTAAAACAACCCTGATCGTTAGACTTATACCTGAATTAAAAAGGCGTGGTTATAGGGTTGCTACTGTTAAACATGATGTCCATGGTTTTGATATAGACCATCCCGGAAAAGATACCTGGTTTCACGCCCGGGCTGGTGCTGACGTTGTGGCTATTTCTTCACCCAATAAGTTGGCATTTATCGAGAAGGTTCAAAATGAAACCCCTCTTGATGAAATAAGGAAACGAATTAAGAATGTAGATCTCATAATTACTGAGGGCTATAAGCGGGAAGACAAGCCTAAGATAGAGGTTCACCGGGCAGCTGTTAAAGGGCCTCTTCTTTGCAGACCTGAGGAACTTTTAGCTGTGGTCACCGATGAACCATTAAATGAAAATATTACCTCTTTTGGATTTGATGAAATTGAAAGTCTGGTAAATTTGATAGAAACTAAAATCCTGACTGATAAAGACTAAATTTTATTATCAAAATAACTTACTCTTTTATCCCTTTTAGCATATAAAATATAATATAATTAAGGTAGAGTTTAAGGAGGGGAGGAATCTAATGCGGGGTCCACTTAATGCCTATGATCGGGCTATATTGAGGTTACAGGAAAAAATATTGGAGATGGGAGACTATGTAACGGAACAGCTTGATAAATCGTTAACAGCACTACAGAATCAAGACATATCGTTAGCAGCTGAAATAGTTTCGGGGGACGATAGAACTGATGATTATTATTATGAAATTGAAACCGAATCATTAGACTTAATTTCCTTGCAACAACCTTGTGGTGAAGACCTTAGAACTTTGGCTACGGTCATGCAGGTAGGTAAAGAATTAGAACGTATTGGGGACTTTGCTGTCAATATTGCTGAGACAGCCCAACGCATTGCTATGCTGGGAAAACCTTATTTTAAACGTCTGGTAGATATTCCCAGAATGAGTGATTTAGCTCGTGACATGCTTTCTAAAAGTCTAAAGGCCCTTGTTGACCGTGATATAATGTTGGCAAAAGAAGTTGTCTGGGCTGATGATGCTGTCGATGACCTATTTGAAGTTTTACATGATGAATTAATTGATTACATGAAAAGAGGGCCTGAGTATGTTGAACAAGCCAGTTATATGGCCCTGGTAGCCCGGTATTTAGAGCGTGTTGGTGATCATGCAGTGAATATAGCGGAAATGGTGCTATATCGGGAAACCGGTAGAAGAAGAGCCATTGCCGAATGTTTTAAAAAATAGATCTTATTCAAAAATCTTTATTAACCAAGGAGGTGAAGGGGATTGGCCTTTAATGTAGTTACAGGTCTCATGGGTGGACTGGCACTTTTTATCTATGGTATGAATCTTATTAGTACCGGTTTACAGAAGGCTGCGGCCCGCCAAGTACAACAGTTTCTAGCCACAGTTACAAGAAATCGCTTCTTCGGGATGTTGGCTGGCATTGTTATCACTGTTATACTTCAATCAAGTTCTGTGGCTACAGTGCTGCTGGTTGGTTTTGTAAGTGCCGGTCTAATGAGTTTGGGGCAGGCCCTGGGGGTAGTTTTAGGCTCAGCCATTGGTTCAACATTCACAGCCCAATTAATTGCTTTTGAGCTGAGTGATTATGCCTTGTGGGCAGTTTTTATCGGCCTTATACCTTATCTTTTTGCGGGAAGATTGCGATGGCGTTATATTGGCCAGGCCATATTAGGTTTTGGTCTTATTTTTTACGGAGCCTCGTTAATGGGTTCTGCTGTAGCCCCATTAAAAAGTTCACCTGCCTTTATTGAAATTGTTGATAAATTATCAGCCTATCCCTTATTAGTTATGTTGGCGGCAACTATTTTCACAGCCATTGTCCAGAGTAGTGCGGCAACGGTTGTTTTAGGTATGACGATGGCCTCCCAGGGGACCTTGGGGTTAGAGCCTGCTTTAGCCATGGTATTGGGTGCTAATATAGGGACAACAACCACAGCTCTTATCTCCAGTATTGCCCTTTCGCGAGAAGCTAAAAGGGTGGCCGTGGCCCATTTCTTCTTTAAGTTTGCCGGTATGCTGCTGTTTTTATCCTTCATGGGTCTATACAGTAACCTGGCCCGGCTTACCTCACCGGACATCGCTCGTCAGATTGCTAATGCTCATACCCTTTATAATGTTATCAACATGTTTATTTTTCTTCCCTTTACACCCTGGGTAGGTCGCTTGATGGTCCGGATACTACCTGATGCTAAAGAGGAAGAGAAAACTACCAAATACCTTAACCTTAGCGCAGTTGATAAACCGGAAGAGGCTTTAGAACAGGTGGCCGGCGAAATTTCAAGGATGGCAAGAATCATTCAGGACGATATGCTGCCCCGGGTTATGCAGCCTCTTGCCAACCGTGAGGTGGATTTAATAAGTAAGCTACAACGCTATGATAATATTTTAGACTATGTTTACAGTGCGGTAGCTAAATATTTGGCGCAATTGGATCGGAAAAAATTATCTGAAGAACAGTCCATTAACCAGATAAAACTTCTCTATGTTGCTAATGACCTGGAAACAATTGGTGATATAATTATAGAAATGGGTGAGAAGTGGCAAAAGATTGAAGAAAACGGCATTGAATTTTCTCCTGAGGGGCAAACTGAAATTACGGGAATGTTTAACAAAGTTAAGGAGAATTTTGATACCGCTATTCGGGCTTTCACTAAAAATGATGAAAACCTGGCTTACCAGGTTATTCGCAGTCACCCGGAAATATCACGCATGGAGAAGAACTTACGCTATACTCATTTCCAGAGGTTGCAAAAAGAAAATCGCATGAGTATAGAGACAACTTCGGTGCATATGGACCTTATTAATCTAATGCTTCGTATAAACACCAACAGTGTCAGTATAGCCCAGGCGGTTGTGGGTATTATCTAAAAATAAATAAGAAATAACTTGAGAAGAAGGCAGTTATTTGCTAAACTTACTCCTTGGGAAATTTTTCGACAAAAACAAAGGAGTGTTGAATTTGCGCGGCACCTGGTTTTCTGAACTACAGACCCCTGACTTGGCGATTTCTCTTAAAGTTAAAGAAACATTGCACTATGAAAAAACACCTTACCAGGAGCTGGCCGTAGTAGATACGGAAGCCTATGGAAGGACACTGCTCTTAGATAATATAATAATGACAACCGTTAAAGATGAGTTTTTTTATCATGAAATGATATCCCATGTTCCTTTAAATACGCATCCAAACCCACGAAATGTTTTAGTCATCGGTGGTGGCGACGGTGGAGTTATTCGTGAAGTAGTTAAACATCCCACCGTCGAAAAGGCCACCCTTGTAGAGATTGATGCCCGGGTAGTAGCTAATGCTAAAGAATACCTGCCGGAAATTGCCGTTGCCTTGGATGATGCCCGGGTTGAAGTCCGTTATGAAGACGGAATTGAGCATGTGCGTTTAATGGAAGATACATACGACGTAATTATTGTTGATTCAACTGATCCCATTGGCCCGGCTGTCGGACTCTTTAGTGCCGAGTTTTACAGGAATGTCTATAAATCCTTAAAAGCTGATGGACTTTTCGTAGCTCAGACTGAATCACCCTTCTTTAGTGGAAAACTAATACGTCGTATTCAGGATGATTTGGCTCAGATTTTCCCTATTAATCGTTTATATCTTGCTACCATTCCAACCTATCCCGGTGGCTTATGGAGTTTCAGTCTTGGCAGTAAAGAATATGACCCCTTAAGGATTGATTGGAAACGGGCACCTCAGGTAGCAACCCGTTACTATACTCCGGCAATCCATCAGGGAGCTTTTGCGTTACCCCCCTTTGTCCAGGAAATATTGGAGGCTCCATTAGAAAGTGAGTATTAATATTGAAGGTTTTATAAAGAGTAAGGGTTTTTTAGCCAGTGTAGATAATTATAAGGATGCCGGCACGGTTTTGGCCGGCATCCCTTTTGATGCTACTACCAGTTTTCGTCCTGGGGCTCGCTGGGGTCCTCAGGCTATTCGTAACGTGTCTGAGGTATTAGAAGAGTACAGCCCATATTTAAAGCGGGATTTAGCCAAGGTACCTTTTTATGATGCCGGTGATTTAGACCTTCTGCCTGGCAGGGTGGAAGAAAACCTTAAGCTCATGGAAAAGGCAGCTGACGTTATCTTAAAAGATAATAAGAAACCTATATTTCTTGGGGGCGAACATCTGGTAAGTTATCCCCTGATTCGGGCTGTTTACAGGCACTACCCTGACCTTCTGGTACTTCATTTTGATGCCCATGCCGACTTAAGGGAGGATTACCTGGGCGAGAAATTATCCCATGCAACTGTTATGCGTTTGGTCGCAGAGGCGATTGGACCGGGGAACATTTATCAGTTTGGTATCCGTTCAGGTACCTGGGGTGAATTTGCTTACGGTCAGGAAGAAACAAACTTCTTTATGGATGAGATATTGTCGCCCTTAGAAAAGCTAGTGCCTTACCTGTCAAATTTTCCTCTTTACATAAGCCTGGATATTGATGTACTTGATCCGGCCTATGCGCCTGGTACTGGTACTCCAGAGTCGGGAGGGTGTACGCCTCAAGAAATTTTTAAAGTGATTCAATTATTAAAGGATGCCAACGTAGTGGCTTTTGATTTGGTTGAGGTATGTCCTGCTTATGACCAAAGTGATTTAACAGCAGTTTTGGCTGCTAAGATAGTACGAGAAGCTATTCTTGCCTGGGGTTAATTCCTATATCGCAGCTTTCCGAAAGATAGCTTTACCAGAGCAAGAAGGAAAAAGAAGTTGGTAAATAATTATGTTGGTAAATAATTATAAAGAAAGTATTTGACTTTAATTACTTACCGTGCTATAATAGCTTATGCGTCCGGGAGTTGTGGGCGGTTAGCTCAGCGGGAGAGCACCTGCCTTACAAGCAGGGGGCCGGCAGTTCGATCCTGCCACTGCCCACCATAACAAGGAGCCGTAGTGTAGGGGTTTAACATGTCGGCCTGTCACGCCGAAGATCGCGGGTTCAAATCCCGTCGGCTCCGCCATATATGCCTCGGTAGCTCAGTCGGTAGAGCAGAGGACTGAAAATCCTCGTGTCGGCGGTTCGATTCCGCCCTGAGGCACCAGAACAAAAGCACTCCGTTGGGAGTGCTTTTATTTTGAATTTTGGTTCTATGTCAATTGTTAGGGTGCACTTTAATAACTGACAAGCCTTTGAACATAGCCGTAATAGGTGGTGGACCTGCAGGTATGTCTGCAGCTAAATATCTAGCCAAAAAGGGCCATAAGGTTGAATTGTTTGAAAAAGAAGATAAACCTGGCGGTCAGAGAGGGTGCAGAACTTTCATTGAAGCTTTAAAAGATGAGAAGGGTAATATGCAAATATTTTCAGGTATGGTATTAAATGCCATTAATAAATAATTATAAAGTGTATAAAAAATAGCGGATAAGCGGATAAAATCCGCTATTTTTTTATGCCAGACCCATTAATTTTATAACTACCGCACTTAATATGGATATGAATATAGAGGCAATTGCTCCGAGATATAAAGGCTTAATTCCAACTTTTTTCATATCACTTATACTAAGATCAAGACCCAGTCCAGCCATTGCAGCTGTCATAAGGTAATTATCTAAATTAATTAGCCCTGTTAATACATTAGATGGAATAGAAATAAATGAATTAATAATTACTACTGCTAAAAACATAAATACGAACCAGGGTACTGATATATTTTTAAGACTGAATTTTTCACTGTTACTTTCTTTCATATATTTTATACTTAGATAAATTGTAACAGGGATTATATATAAAACCCTTGTTAGTTTTACCAAAGTGGCATATGTTCCAGCATCATTAGATACAGCAAATCCTGCAGCAACGACCTGTGCCACTTCATGTATAGAGCTTCCTGCCCATAATGTATAGAAAGATGTACTTAAATCTAAAATTTTAAATATTATAGGATATATGAACATAAATAGAGTACCGAAAACTGTAACAATACCTATAGCAAAGGCTGCATCTTTTTCATCGGACTTTGTAACTGCATTTACTGCAGCCACTGCAGAAGCTCCGCATATAGATATTCCACTTCCTATTAAGATTGAACGTTTTTCAGGTATTTTAAATTTTTTACCCAGGTATTTTGTGAAAATCATTGTAATAGTACAAACAATGAATATTAGTATAATGGCCTTAAGTCCTATTTTGGTAATTTGAGAAATGCTTAATTTAAATCCTAAAAATATAATAGCCAGTCTTAAAACCTTTTTAGCACAGAGCTTAATCCCGGGTTTCATGCTTTCATTAGTACCTATGGTGTTTTTAATTAATGCACCAAGTAATATGGCGATAATAAGGGAGCTTAAATTTAACTTCTCTATAAAAGAAATTTTTTGAATAAAAAATGAGGAAATTGTAACTACTCCTATAACCAATACTCCGTTTAAATACTTTTTAACATTCATAAAATGCCCTGCCCTTCCTGGATATGAATTTTAACGTAACACCAGTTCATATTTTACGGGCATTTGTTAGCTAAGTAAAATATTATTATTATATATTTATTATAAGTATTAACTTATACATTTGGCAAAAGTAATATAAACTTTAGCGGGATATTTCGAGGTGAGAAATTTGTAAATTGATTATTAGTTAAAATCAGTAGATTACAACAGTTTATTTTTTGCAAAATTTATAAATTCTTTAAAAAGATTAGATAAATACTTATCTTTATGATATATAAGGTTAAGTTTTCTGATTATCCTGATTTCTTTTAGTCGTATAACTGCAAGTCTTCCGTCTTCCACTTCCTTTTTTATGCACCTTTTGGATATACATGAAATTCCAAGACCGGCTTCAACGGCTTTCTTAATAGCTTCTATATTACCCAGTTCAAAATCTACTTTATAATGAATACCATTGGCATTTAAAACATTTTCTACAATTTCTCTTGTACCACTGCCCTGTTCTCTCATTATTATTTTTTCTTCTCCTATTTTTTTTATATCTATACTTTTGAGTTTTGACCAGGGATGGTCAGGAGGGGTTATAAAAACCAGCTCATCATTACAAAAATTTTCTACTATTATTTCATCTGAGTAAACCGGACCTTCTACAAAAGCAAAATCTATTTTATTTTCTAAGACCATATCTGTGATAATTTTTGTATTTTCAATGGTAATGGAAGTATCTACTTCTTTATGCTTTTTTGTGAATTTTCCTATTATGTCTGTAAGTATATATATGCCAATAGTTGTGCTTGCTCCTATTTTAAGTTTGCCTTTTTTAAGTCCTTTAATGTCTTTAATTGTTTTTGAGCATTCATCATACAAATTCAATATTCTTCTCGTGTAATTTAAAAATACTTTTCCCTCATAGGTTAAGTAAAGTTTTCTGCCTATCCTGTCAAAAAATTTTACACCGAATTCTTCTTCAATTTCTTTTATGGTCTGGCTAATGGCGGGCTGGCTCATGTATAGTTTTTTTGCCGCTTCTGTCATATTAAGTTTTACTGCTACTTCATAAAATATTTTCAGTTTTCTTTCGTTCAAGATTTTCTCTCCTTTATATGTATTTTGGGCAGCGTATAATCAATTGTGTAAAAAGGAAATTGAATAGAAAACAGCGTGTTCTCCAGTCAGTTGAAAACAAACCGTTATCTTCCCTCTACCATCTCCAAAATCAATAAACAGCGTCTTTCTTTCGGTCGGGTTTGCCTTTAGCAGTTGAAAGTTGGCCTTCGGTGTTAGTCATGGTTAGAGTTAGAAATTTTGGCAAATTATGAGCAATCTTTATAGATTATATCTACTGGTCTGATGTTTTGCAAGGAAATGAGTCGATATATTGTGATCCATCTGTGAAAATGTCTTTTGCAGGCCTAATTATACCACTTCCCTGACAGAATCACAGACGTGTTTTACCTGACATTTTCTTTGATGCTTGACAGGGTAAATCTTGACTTACTATTTATTTTGGGTTAATTTGCAGGAAACAATCGTTATGCGGCGAAAATAAAAAAAGTGAGTATCGGGAGAAATTGCCATATAAGTTTAAAGAAGTTAATAACTTCTTTTAAAGTCCTAAATAGGGCAAAAAGGACAAAAGATTTTAAAAGAAGTATTTACTATGTAAATGGAAAGGGGGGAGCAGGTTGGCTAATATATCATCTGTTCCAGCAGAAGATGAGCTATTGGAAGAGATTGATTTGCGTCAATGCTTAAATGTTTTACATAAGTGGCGTTTTTTAATTATCGGTTTGACCATTCTAGCTATGCTTGTCAGCGGTATTTTGAGCTTTTATGTTCTTGACCCTGTTTATGAGACAAAAGCAATAGTTATGGTAAATCAGCAAAAAGACTCTTCAGCAGAAGTTCAACAAGAATTGCAGGAAATTATAAATAAAGTTTCCCGGTTACCGAGCTTGTCTATCAATACATATGTATCCCAGATGACAACTCCGGCCTTATTAAAACAAGTAATCGACAAATTAGGGTTAGATAAAGAATTTTATACACCGTCTAACCTGGCAAAGATTATTGAGGTCAAAGCCATTAAGGATACCAATTTGATCGAAATCTCTGTCCAGAACACTGACCCGGTACTGGCGGCTAACATTGCCAATACCTTAACGGAAGAGTTTTTAAAGTTTATAAACGAGAATAACCAAAAACAAATGGTTAAATCGGTTAGCTTTCTTGAACAACAAAAGGAAAAAGTCGATGCTGATTTAGCTGAAGCCAACAAAGCTTTAATAGAATTTAACGCCAGGCCAAACAGCGTTGACCTGTTGGATGCACAAAAAGATAAGATGATACAGGATCTGGCTTTATATGAATCAGAACTGCAAAGGGCCAATGTGGAAATTAAACAGCTAACTGCTGCTAAAGCTCGTCTTGAGGATTTATTGGCTAATACGGAGCCTAAAATTACGTTAAAGCAGCCCTTATTAACAATCGGGGGAGAGCAGGAGCTGGCAGCTGGCCCCATAGGCCAAGTGGAAACTGTTAACCCGGTATATACCCAGATACAGGAACAGATAGTAGAAAAAGAGACAGCTATAGCTGATAAGGAGGCCCAGATACAGGGTTTACAAAAGGCTATATCTGAACTTAATGTCGGCCTGAAAGAGCTTCAGGCTGATTTGACGGCTAAGAGAGCACAGCAAAAATTGTTAGAGCGTAGAGTTAACGAATTAGACGAAGCAAGCAGTATCTTATCTCAAAAGATTACTGAAACCGGTATTACCAAATCTATTAATTTAGGTGATACAACTGTTGTACCGGTTTCTTCAGCTATGGTACCGACTAAACCAATAAAACCTAATAAGAAGCTTAACATTGCTATTGCTGCAGTCTTAGGCTTGATGGTTTCTGTCTTCCTGGCATTTTTCCTTGAATATCTCAAGAACAGCGACAAAGATGCAGCAACCTGTCATATTGCTGGAAATAATTGATTTATTTAAGCTATATCTAAATTAATTACTAAAAATTAAATTGAGACTTAAAAAGGACTCCCAAGAAGTGGAGTCCTTTTTGGAATTATTTTTTGCTTGAAGGAAAATAGAATAATATCTAGAAATTATTATTATGAACAAAAGAAAAATAAATAATTCAGAAAATACTTTATCGAAGTTGGAATGCCAAGTTGCATATCTATCTCAGGCAGGTTTAAAACGGTGGGAGATAGCTAAAAGCCTCGGTATTCAGCCGGGTACGGTTAAATCTCAGTTGGAACGGGTAAAGGCAAAGCTTGGGCCGGAATGGAAAGAAAAAGTTAAAATAAATTGTCCGGAAATAGCTAAAGAAGTTAAAGAGGCTGTTCAGACCATCAAGGAAATTAGTGCTGCACTAGAAATAACTAACTTTGCTGCTGTTCGTAAAATGTTAGAAGGGGAGCTATCTCTTCAAGAAAGCGCAATTCTTTACCTTCAGGGCCTAAACTCAAAGACAGGCAAAGAATATTTGAGAAAGGCCCGGTCGGTTCAGTGGCAGCTTATTCGTCTAAATGGAGATAGGTTACTATATGTAAACGCCGGAGCTCGCTTCTGGTTAAAACCGGCTTTAACAGAACTTATGGAAAACAGGAGTATTTCCTTTTTAAACAGCGATATGGCTGAAGACCCCTATCGACCCTGGTGGTTGCCCTATATCAGTAAAGGTCGTACCAGAGCCACCAGGGCTGCTAACTATGAAATTAAGGCGAATACTGGTTATAAATATGTTGGTAATTTCCTTACCAACTGGATTGATAATCAGTTAGAGCTATATGTAACAAGTTTATATACGCGTATGCAGCAGCGGTGGCAGGCCTTACATAAGATTGCTATAGCTGCCGGTCGGGAAGCTCCGGAAAGCTTACCCGCCCTGGCTGAGCTTTTAGCCGAAGCCAGGGCTGCCATCGGTAATTGAACAGAGACAAAAATATAGTCAGGGGGGAGTTATGACCGAAGAAACAGAAATAAAAAAATCAATTTGTGCCATTTGTGAACCCTTTAGCCTCTGTGGACTGGATGTCCATGTTAAAGACGGTAAAGTCCAAAAGGTTGAAGGGACGAAAGAAAATCCCCATAGCCTCGGGCAGCTTTGCTCTAAGTGAGCTTAGGTGTTATCCTCTGACTGCCTTGACCCAATTTCCGGTTTTCCCGGCTGCAAATCCTTATTATGTAACATTGAAAAATAACAATAAAATAGTTTTAAAAAAGTACCATTGAAAAAAATGTAAAATCGGTCAATTAACTAAATTTTAACTTGCTATATTCAGCTTCCTGAATTAGAATAGATAGAAAACCGAAAAAGGACGACATGAGAGGGGAGAAATGATAGATGGGTTTTGATTTCCAAGAATATCAGAACAGGGTTAACTTATTTCAAGAAAAATTAAAATCCTTAAATATTGATGCAGCCCTCGTTAACCAGGTGGCAGACCTGTACTACTTCACTGGTACCGCTCAAAACTGTCATCTATTTGTGCCGGCAGAAGGGAAACCTTTTGTCATGGCTTATAAAGATAAGGAACGTGCCAAAAATGAAAGTGTATGGGAAACAAGACCAATAACCAGTCTGAAACAAATACCAGAGTTCATTAAAGAAGCAGGTTATTCTGACATTAAACGTCTGGGTCTTGAAATAGATGTTTTGAGCTGGAAGATGGGACTCCGTTATCAACAGATGTTCCCTGGAACCGAGTGGGAAGACGTTTCTCCAATAATTCGTAATATTCGTGCGGTCAAGTCAGAAGCTGAACTTGAGGCTGTGCGGTATTCAGCTCAAAAACTTTCCAAGGTTTTCCGCTTTATTAAGTGTTTAGCAAAACCAGGTATGAGTGAGTTAGAAATAGCTGCTGAGTTTGAAAGCTATGCCCGTAAACTTGGCAACCAGAGTACCGTGCGCTTCCGCGGTGTCGAGCAGGGTATGAAAGGCGGCATGGTAGCAGCAGGGGCCAATTCAGCAAGAACTTCACGTTTTGATACACCTCTGGCCGGTTTAGGTCTGACAGCTCTTTATCCCACAGGCAGCAGTCAGCATCGCTGGGAAGAGGGAGAAGTTCTAATGGTCGACTATCCCGGTATTTTTGGTGACTATATTGTTGACCAAACCCGTACCTATTTTGCAGGCGAAGTCGACCCCAAACTTAAGAAGGCGCAGGAAGTAGTCGAAGAGATTATCAACAGGGTAGCCGAAGCAGCCAAACCTGGCGCAGTAACTGGTGAGCTTTATGAGATGGCAGTCAAGATGGCTGAAAAAGCCGGCTTTGGCGAGCACTTTATGGGTTATGGTTTCCAGGCACCATACATTGGTCATGGTTTAGGGTTAGAGTTAAACGAACTGCCCGTTTTGGCCAAAGGAGATAAGACAGTCTTAAAAGAGAACATGGTATTTGCCATGGAACCCAAAATTGCTTTCCCGGGCCTGGGCAGTGCCGGTATTGAAAATACTTATGTAGTAACAAAAAATGGAGCTGTAGCTTTAACAGAATAAATCTTAACAACTTCTTAATTTTTTCTTGAAAAGCTCCTAAAAGTCGGGGAGTAGTATTATAAGCAACAAGAAACAATAATTATGTATAATTGTTTCGAAACGCTTTAAGAAAGGATGGGTGCTCTATGACAAAAGGTAAAAAAATCGTAGCAGCAGTCCTGACTCCCCTGGTTTTAGGAGGCTTTTTCTATGCAGCCCAGCCCAGTCCCTCACAGGCAGCGGAAGATAATGCCGGTACACCCGGCCAGACTGCTTACGGTTTAAGAATTGGGCGTAACCTGGGAGGTCTAATCACCAGTATAAGTGAAAAACTGGGGCTTGATTTAGATACCCTGAGGGCTGAAAGAAGGTCAGGAAAATCCCTGGCAGAGATTGCATCTGAACAAGGGGTCAGTGAAGACGAACTTATTGATACCATTACTTCTGAACGACAAAAACTAATCGAAGAAAAAGTAGCTGAAGGTATCATAACCCGGGAACAGGCTGATTACTGTATTGAAAGAATGGAAGCAAGGGTTAAGCAAAATATTGAACGGAAAGCTGTTGGCCCCAATGGTAATGGTCAGGGGCAAGGATACCGCCGGGGAAGAGGCAGTGGTAATGGTAAAGCCTTCCAGGGCCGAGGCATGGGCAGACAGCAAGCAGGACAGATGTTCAGAGGTTCAGTTTTTTACCGTTTTGGGAATGTGCAGCAATAGTACATGACAATAGTACATGACAGGGCTTATCTGGATTTTTCACCCAGGAGGATTTTATTCCTACCTGGGTATTCTGGTATAATGAAGGGAAATAAAATGCTTAAAAAAATCCTTGTTATCGAAGACGAAGAGAAAATAGCTAAAATCGTAAAACATCATTTACAAAAAGAACAATTTAAGGTTATTACTGCAAAAGACGGTGTAGCAGGGTTAAAGCTAGCAAAACAGGAAAACCCGGACCTTATTATTCTGGACTTAATGCTGCCGGAATTAAGCGGCTTAGATGTCTGTAGAGAGATAAGACAGGAAAGTGATGTTCCCATTATTATGCTGACAGCCAAGGCTGAAGAGATTGATAAACTACTGGGGCTGGAACTAGGGGCCGATGACTACATAACCAAACCCTTTAGCTTAGCAGAGCTAACTGCCCGCATTAGGGCGGTATTAAGAAGGACTGATAAACAAAATTTATTACAACAAAATCAAACCTCAGTCCAGACCAGAGGAGATTTAACCATTGACTTTAACGGGCGCCAGGTATATAAAGAAGGAAAAGTACTGAATTTAACACCGACAGAATATAACCTTTTGGCTACTTTGTTTAAGAACCCGGGAAGGGTCTACAGCCGTTTGCAGCTTTTGGATGCTGCCCTGGGTGAAGCCTTTCAGGGTTATGAAAGAAGTATTGATACCCATATCAGTAACCTGCGCAGAAAAATTGAAACTGACCCGGCCAATCCAAAGTACATACTAACTGTTTACGGCGTTGGCTATAAATTTAACGACTTATAGTTATAACCAAGTTTCAAATTGCTGACTTAACTTTCTGGCTTAGATTATAAAGCAGTGTTGACTTTTATTTAACTGAGAAAAAATAAAAGGTATGGGGAGATGATATTCAGATGAGCATTGATTTACAGGAATATCAAAACAGGGTTAACCTGTTTCAAGAGAAGATGAAATCCTTAAATCTTGAAGCAGCTCTTATTACTCAGATGGCAGATCTATTTTACTTAAGTGGCACCGGTCAAAACTGCCATTTATTTATTCCGGCAGAAGGGAAACCTATCCTGATAGCCTATAAGGATATAAACAGGGCTAAAAGTGAATCTGTCTGGGAAACAATACCCATCAGAAGTCAAAGGCAAATTCCAGAGGTTATTAAAGAAGCAGGATATACAAATATTAAACGGTTAGGTTTTGAATTTGATTCCATCAGCTATAAAATGGCCCTTCGTTATAAAAAAATGTTCCCCGAAACCGAGTGGGAAGACGTTTCTTCCACAATACGCAAATTACGTTCAGTAAAATCAGAGAGTGAACTTGAGGAATTACGTTATTCGGCTGCCAAGCATACCGAGGTTTTCCGCCACATTGAAAACTTCATGAAACCCGGTATGACTGAGCTTGAAATAGCAGCCGAGTTTGAAAGTTACGCCCGTAAACTTGGCCATCAGGGCAGCGAACGTTTCCGTGGTGAAGAGCAGGGCATGAAATCCGGTTTAGTGGGAGCAGGGGCCAATTCAGCAAAAACATCACGTTATGATATGCCCCTTGCAGGTCCTGGTCTGGCACCCCTTTATCCCTCCGGGCCCGGCATGCGCCGTTGGGAAGAGGGAGAAAATTTAATGATTGACTATGCCGGTATTTTTAGTAACTATACAGTTGATCAAACCCGCAACTATTTTGCTGGTGAAGTAGACCCTAAACTTAAAAAAGCCCAGGAAGTGGCCGAAGAAATCATTAATAAAGTAGCCGAAGAGGCTAAACCCGGGGCAGTTACCGGTGAACTTTATGAAATGGCCGTCAAAATGGCCGAAAAAGCCGGTTTTGGTGAGCATTTCATGGGCTGCGGTTTCCAGGTCCCCTACATTGGCCATGGTGTTGGATTAGAGTTAAATGAACTACCTGTTCTAGCCAAGGGAGATAAAACAGTCTTACAAGAAAATATGGTAATTGCTGTTGAACCCAAAATTGTTTTCCCGGGTCTCGGCAGTGCCGGTATTGAAAATACTTATATAGTAACAAAAAACGGAGCTGTAGCTTTAACAAAATAGCTTTTGTGCAAATAAACTTACTCCGCAAATGAATTCCTGAGTCAAAGCTCTATGGCTTATTCATAACACTATGTTCGTTTATTTGCTAAATATCAACATTAAACTTTTACCCAGGAGGAATTTATTCCTTCCTGGGTATTCCAGGATAAGAGTTATAAGGATATAAATGTAACTTAAAAAGGAAACTTAAAAAGAGGGGTCAGTGTGAAACTAAGGACTAGATTAACCATGGCCTTTATCCTGGTTGTCATATTATCAGTTACAGCTTTGTCAATTGCAGTAGGATGGGCAACCCATTCTTTTTTTTATGGCTACCTGGAGCAGGTAAACAATAGACGCCAGGAGGCCATGGCAGAGCTTTTTACATCATATTATGAACGCTATGGGGATTGGGAAGGTGTCCAGTATTTATTAAATATTCCAGGAGGTAGAGGCAGAGGCCAGGGTATGGGACGAGGAAGGCAGGGCTTAGAAAGGGTTATTGTTACTGATGCTAATGGGGTTATTGTAGCCGATTCCTTTGGGATCACAATAGGTGAGATTTTACCGACAGAAGAAAGAGCAAAAGGGACAGCTATTTATGTCAATGGTCAAAAAGCAGGTACAGTCCGGGTAAGTACCGTAACCCCGCCTGGGGTCTTATCTCTGGAAAACCGTTTTACCCGTTCGGTTAGACTGGCCATTATATTTTCAGGACTCATAATCCTACTCCT
>JASKKH010000059.1 GCA_030154265.1 Clostridia bacterium | reverse complement strand
TGAGGAGTTTTTTTAAAAATTTGCGGAGAGATGGCTGAGTTGGTTTAAGGCGCTCGACTCGAAATCGAGTGAAGGTGATGAGCCTTCCGTGGGTTCGAATCCCACTCTCTCCGCCAGATAAAGAATATCAAGGGGTTCTGCGATTTGAACGCGGAGCCCCCTTTTGCCGTTTTTAGAGAGAGAAAGCGAGTTGTCGTCCTTTTGCTACCCGAAAGAAGAAATGAATATATCTGAGACAAATATAAAAACTTCCACAATCCTCCGGGTTCAGTCTTACCACATTAAGTTTACGGGCATTGTTTTCTTCGGTTCAAATCTATAAAAAGTTGACACTGTCTGGATTAACTAAAAACTTGCATTTACCCTTAGATGCTTGTATAATTATGTGGGTGAGAGGCAAAAAATTAAATAATAGATGCTTGACTTTAAGCTAATTAGATTTGCGCGGAGAGATGGCTGAGTTGGTCGAAGGCGCTCGCCTGGAAAGCGAGTAGACGGGTCACAAACTCGTCTCGTGGGTTCGAATCCCACTCTCTCCGCCATGATTATTTTTATAAATTTGACCGTGCTAGACGGGGAGGTAGCGGTGCCCTGTAACCCGCAATCCGCTATAGCGGGGTTGAAGTCCTACTGGCGAGCTTGGCCTGTGAGGTCTGGCCGATGTAAGGGACGAAGAAAACCGGGTCCCACGCGACGAGGACTCATGAAACCCGTCAGGTCCGGAAGGAAGCAGCGGTAAGTGAGCACCCTTGGGTGCCGTGGGAGAGCCTGGTTGGAGTTACCTGCATCGGTAACGCTCGGAGGCTATTGTTCAACAGTAGGTGCGCGGTCACCTAAAGATTTTAAGAGGGATTATTCTAAGCGGATAATCCCTCTTTACATATATACTAACTTTTAAGTACGTTAAATCTACTAGTAATTATATGCTGGTCGAATCCGGTATATAAGAGGTGAGTATTATTGACCCAATATCAGGCCTTATACCGGCAGTGGCGTCCCAGTACTTTTACTGAGATTGTAGGTCAGGAACATATAGTTCATACTTTATTAAATGCTTTGCGGACCGGCCGTTTAGTTCACGCTTACCTTTTTTGTGGTCCCAGAGGTACAGGGAAAACCAGTACGGCCAAAATTCTTGCTAAAGCTGTCAATTGTCAGTCACCAGTTAATGGTGAGCCTTGCAATAAATGTTCTAATTGTCAGCGTATAAATGCAGGCAATTCCCTTGATGTTATTGAGATGGATGCTGCTTCTAACAGGGGTATTGATGAGATTAGAGATTTAACTGAAAAAATAATTTTAGGACCCGTTGAGGGAAACTATAAAGTTTACATAATTGATGAAGTACATATGTTAACGACAGAGGCATTTAATGCCCTTCTTAAAACTCTAGAAGAACCCCCATCTCATGCAATTTTCATTCTTGCTACTACTGAGCCACGTAAGGTTTTACCAACTATTTTATCTCGTTGCCAACGTTTTGATTTCCATCCCCTTACAGCTTCAGCTATTGCTGGACGTTTAAAAGAGGTTGTAATAGCTAATAAAATGGAAATTGAGCCAGGCGCTCTTAGTTTGCTCTCACGTAAAGCTAATGGTGGATTACGCGATGCTTTAAGTCTCTTGGATCAGATTTTGGCTAATGATAGTGAGGAAGTAATTACGGCGGATTATGTAGCAGCGATTCTAGGTACTGCTGGGATGGAAACCTTATCGGCTATAGTTGATGCCCTGGCTAATGAAGATGGAGCTGAGATGTTTCGCCAGATAGATAAAGCTCTTAGCTTAGGGGTCGAGCCCCAGAGACTTTTAATAGACTTGTTGGACTATACTCGTAATCTTCTTCTTTTACATATGGATCCTGAGGCAAAGGAAGCTACTGGGCTTTTACCTGAAGAAGCGGAACAAGTGGCCGACCAGGCCCGAAAATTTGATAATAGACGTTTGTTAGATCTTATGAAGAGATTACAACAAGGGGAGTCAGCTTTAAGATGGAGTAACCACCCCCGGGTTCTATTGGAAATGACTTTAGCAGGTTATTTAGTTGATCCTGCACCTTCAGACGATTTAACTTATCGTGTGGAACAGTTGGAAAAAAGATTAAAAGCTTTAGAGGGAGAAAAACAAATTCTATCGATTAAGAAACCTGAGACGTTAGATGAAATACAAATAGACAACTATAAATCGATTGTTACTCAGAGACAAAAAGAAAGGGCTTTGATTCAACGTAAGGGAAACGAAGACCAAAATTCACTTAGTGGAAAAGAAACCACCGTAAAGTTAAGTAAAAATGAAATTGATAATGAAGGAAGTTTAGATTCGGAAGAGAAATTAGAGAAATTAAGTCATAAATCAGAACAAGCCAATGATAGTAAAACCAAAAGTATTGAGACATATGTAGATCTAAAAACTGTTGAGGAACGTTGGTCAGAAGTTCTAGAAGCTGCTCGCCAGGAAAGTGTTAAGCTAAAAGCTTTTTTAAGGGAAGGGAGGCCAGTAGCAGTATCAAAAGGTGTTCTAACAATTGAAGTTAAGACAGACTTTCATCGGGGGATGTTAGAACAGTTTGAAAGCAAACAAAAGCTAGAAGCAGTTCTTAAACGTGTTTTTAATCAACCCTTAAAATTAATGATTACTGGGGAGAAACCGTCCGAACATGGTATATCAAAGGATACGATAGATGAGATTATAAATTATTTTGGTAAAGATAAGGTAGAAATTAAAGATTAAGGCAGATAAAACATTTTAAAAAAGTAAAAAAAGCATGCAGGAGGTATTAGCATGGGGATGAATATAAACAAAATGATGAAGCAAATGCAAAAGATGCAGGCTAAGGTCAATAAGCTTCAGGAAGAGTTAGCGGATAGGACAGTTGAAGCTAGTGCTGGTGGTGGTGTGGTTAAGGTAACAGCTAATGGTCGTCAGGAAATTGTCAATATAACAATTGACCCAGCAGCTGTTGATCCGGAGGATGTAGAGATGCTACAAGACCTTGTATTGGCAGCTGTTAATGAAGCCTTACATCAATCTCAGGAAATGGTAACTAAAGAAATGGGTAAAATAACAGGAAATATACGTATCCCGGGGTTATAAGAAATGTATTACCCAGGACCTCTTAATAAATTAATAACTGCTTTGGGCAAATTGCCGGGCATAGGGCCAAAAACAGCCCAACGCCTGGCTTTTCATCTTCTTAATACTTCTGATTCTGAGGCCCAAGGTTTAGCCACCGCTATTATGGAAGCACGTGAGAAAATTCATTATTGTTCAATCTGTGGCAATTTCACTAGTGAAGATATTTGTCGCTTATGCGCTGACTCTAATAGAGATAGAACAATTGTTTGTGTTGTAGAAGAAGTAAGGGATGTAATTGCATTGGAAAAAACAAATCAATACCGGGGTCTTTACCATGTCTTAAATGGTGTAATCTCTCCTATGGATGGTGTAGGGCCTGACAAGTTGAGGATAAAACAACTATTGACTCGTCTACAAGAAGGGGAAATTAAAGAAGTGGTTTTGGCAACAAATGCTGATGTGGAAGGTGAAGCAACAGCCCTTTATCTTGCTAATTTGTTAAAACCACTATCAGTAAAGGTTACTCGATTGGCATATGGTTTACCTGTTGGAGGGGATTTGGAATATGCTGATCAAGTTACCCTCGCTCGGGCATTTACCGGTCGCCACATAATAGAATAAAAAAAGTTTGCAAGAAATTATTCCCAACTGCATATCTTAAAATAAGTGCTGCAGTTGGGAGGTGGCCATTAGTTGGTGGAAAATAATAAGCAAGAGTTAGCAGAATTAGCCAAAGATATGAAAAGGGCCAAAGAGGATTGGCTAGTAGCTGAGCGTTTTTTTTCAGAGGTTACAGAGCCTGAATTAATTGACCAGGCTATTTATCGATTACAGGAAGCTGAAAGAAGATATATGTACTTATGGAAAAAGATGAGGGAAAAAGAGTTTAATTCCCAATCTGAACTAGTTCAATCTCAACTAGTTAAGGATGTGGGGGATTCTTATGACGACTGATACCCTTCAATTAATCTTTGCTGTTTTCTTTTTACTTTTTCTAATTTATCTTATAGGAAACATTTTATTAAAACCATTAAAACTAATTTTCAAGATTTTTGTTAATTCGTTTTTTGGATTAATTTTGTTATGGGCTTTTAATTTTATAGGTGCTTTCTTTAGCTTCTTTATTCCTCTTAATTGGCTTACAGTTTTAATTGCTGGTTTCTTAGGTTTGCCAGGGTTAATACTTTTAATCTTTTTACGACTGGCATTAGGTACATAATACACATATTAAAATAAAATGTTATTAATATTTAGAAGTCCGGTTAGAAACCGGACTTTTTTATAGTTAGTTTGTAAATGGAACATACTAATAAAACACACAAAGAGGTGAAGAATAACGCGTATTATAGAAGCTTACGTTGGAGAATACGGTAGTGGTAAATCTGAAAATGCTATTAATAGAGCTATTATGCTACATAATGAGGGGCAAAAAGTTACTTTAGCTGATTTAGATACCATTGAACCCTGTTATACTTTGCGCCCTCTTAAAGAAAAGCTTGAGTCACAAGGTCTATCTGTTTTAACCTGGAAAACCTGTGAGATTGAAGGGTGGGGGGAAACAGGGACTGTTCTCTATCCAGGTGTGCGGTGGGCGTTACATCGGCAGGGGCATGTTATTTTTGACGTTGGCTATGGAGTTGCCGGAGCCGATATGCTTGATTTAATTGAAGGTATAGAGTCAACCCCTGAACTAAATGTTATTTGTGTAATTAATACTACTCGTCCCATAACTTCTACAGTGACTAAAATCGTTGACTATGTTAATTCATTAGGAAGGGTAGATGGATTATTAAATAACACTAATTTAGGTGAGGAAACAACAACAGATTTAATTCGTAGTGGAGGGGTTTTACTTGAAAAAGCTGCTAAGATATTGGGTTTACCTATAGTTGCTACTTCAGTGATGGCTGAGTTGGCAGATAAGTTTGGGCCCAATGATAATCTGGGTCATTCAATTAGAGTAATTCATCGTTATATGCCGCAAGCATTTTGGTAATAGAGGTGTAAAGTTATGGATATTAAACCTATTCAAGATGAAAAAAGAGCCTTTATGACAGGTAATGAAGTAATAGTTTGGGGAGCTTTAGCTGCTGGGGCGGATATTATGTATGGTTATCCAATTACGCCTCAAAATGAGATTATGCATTATTGGACAAGATTAGTACCCAAATATAAAAAGGATTTTCTCCAGACAGAAGATGAGATATCAGCAGGTTTCACTACAGTAGGGGGAGTTCTAGCAGGTAAAAGGGCATTTACTGCTACGGCAGGGCCAGGGAATGTTCTTATGCAGGAAGCTCTGTCAATGGCAGAAATGATGCGCTTACCTACAGTAGTAATAGTTACACAACGAGGAGGACCTTCAACAGGAACAGTTATTTATTCACAACAAGAGGTTAACCTAACCTGTTTTGGCGGCAATGGTGAAGGTTTGAGAATTGTTTATTCGACTTCTTCACATCAGGAACTCTTTAATTATACTATTAAAGCTTTCAATACGGCTTGGAAGTATCGTTTTCCGACTTTTGTTTTGAGTGATGGTTATCAATCAAAAATGAGGGAGCCTGTAACTATTTACGATCCTGAAGAAAAGGGTATAACTATCGAACCAACAGAATCTTTGTTAGGTTTACCAGGTACACCTGGTGTAGAACGAGATCCAGCACATTTACGAAACACTTATAACTTGGAAGATGAACTCTATAATGTGGTCAAAAGTTCCGTCAAAGAATATAATTCAATTATTTCGAAAATTGTCGAGTATGATACTTATGCTGTTGAAGATGCAAAAGTTCTAATTATTGCCCATGGTGTTGTATCTCGAGCAGCTAAAGCGGCAATATCGTCCCTAAGGGAAAAAGGAATTAAAGCCGGTTACTTTCGTCCTATAACCTTAAGGCCATTTCCTGATGAAGCCCTTCGTTCTCTGGTAGATAATGTTGACCATATTGTAGTGGCAGAGTCTGCTTATGGTCAATTAGAGAATATCGTAAAGAATAATTTATATGGGTTTAATATCCCGATTATAGGTTATTTACGTCCCGGAATGGGTATTACCCCCGAAGAAATAACTGACTTTGTAAAAGCTGAATTAAGTTTGTAAGTAACAATTCTTTAATAGCTAAATTCTAAGACTTGGAGGGGAGCTGATTAATATGGAAGTAACTGCCCAGCCACAAATGCCGAAAGTTTGGCGGGCAGAAACGAAACCCCATAAATTCTGTCCAGGTTGCGGACATGGCATTGTTCTTAAAGCTTTAGGTAAAGCTATTGATGAACTGAATATACAACATAATACTATTTTTGGTTGTGATATTGGATGTTCTTTGCTTACTTGGGATTTTTTTAATTTGGATACAATCCAAACTCACCATGGCCGTACTATACCGGTATTGGTGGGGATAAAAAGAGTTCGTCCGGAATTAGTTGTTGTTTCTTACATGGGGGATGGAGGGGCTTATGCAATTGGAGCTCAACATCTTGTAAGTAGTGCCAACCGTAATGAATTAGTTACCGTTATTGTGGTTAACAATACCCAATATGCCATGACTGGTGGGCAAATGGCACCGACAACTTTACCGGGGCAAAAAACAGAAACTAGTCCTTATGGTCGAGACATTAAGCTTACTGGTAAACCTATGTTGGGTCCGGAATTAGTAGCCTCAATAGCCCCAGAAGGTGCTTATGTTGCACGGGGAACTGTTTCCAATGTTATGCAATTAAAGAATTTCATAAAAAAGGGTTTGGAGAATCAAATTAAAGGCAATGGTTTTTCTTTTATTGAGGCACTGTCTGCTTGTCCTACTAACTGGCGTACAAATGCGGCTGAGACCTGGAGCTTTATTGAAAATGAAATGAGTGAATATTTTCCTATAGGAGAACTAAGAACTCCAGATGAGAAAAAAGTTGGGGAGAAACGGAAGGTGACCTCTAATGGGGCAAAACATTAAAATTGTTTTAGCTGGTGAAGGTGGTCAGGGAGTACAATCAATAGCTGAGATTATAAGCGAAGCAGCATATAATTCTGGTTTCCAGTCTCTTTATATTCCAAACTTTGGTGTTGAACAGCGTGGCGGGGTTTCGGTGGCATTTGTTCAGATAAGCGATCAATCTGTTGATGCTCCAAAGTTTATTATAGCTGATATTGTTATTGCTTTAAGTCGTCGAGCAATAGAGAGAGTAAAGCCATATATAGGAGAAAAGACTCTACTAGTATATGATTCTAGTGTAGATGATGAAGTAGAAAAAATTTATGGGAAGCTTGGAGAAAACAGGCAATTAAGCATTCCAGCATTAGAAATGGCACAAAAAGAAGTACATCCAAGGGTATTTAACATAATTATTTTGGGAGTTGTTGTAGGAGTAGCTGAATTGTTAGAAAAAAAAGATGTAGAACAAGCTTTAGAACGACGGCTAGGTCATAAATTTGCCCAAGATTCAAGTTTAAAGAATTTAAACTATCGGGCATTGGAACTAGGATACCAACTAGGACAAGGAAAATGAACCTATAATTAATGAATAATATTTATAAAACTTCTAATCCTAAACTAGGATAGGAGGAGGAACTTTTGGCCACAGTTTTTAAAGCAATTACAACGGAAGATGGTAAAGGCATATTTCACCTTTTTCCTGCACTATGTAAGGGTTGTGGTTTGTGTATAGAAAAATGTCCGGTTGATACTATTGGCTGGGCAAAACAACTAGGTGTTTTTGGTACACCTGTTGTTGAGTCAGGTCATGGTAAACCCTGTATTGCTTGTAAGAAATGTGAATTAGTTTGTCCTGATTCGGCAATTTGGATTGAAAAAAAAGAGGAATAGAGTTATAGCGCTAAATTGCAATATCAAATGCAACACATTTTGAGAAACCTGATGATATTGGTCATAACTTTTAAGCAGTCTGTGTTTCTGGAAATGACTGGATTAGTT
>JASKKH010000020.1 GCA_030154265.1 Clostridia bacterium | reverse complement strand
ATTCCTGGACGGTAAACGACGGCTGGCTTTACCACAGCCAGGGTAATTAATAAATATATCTATGGGAGAGCTATCTTGTGTAAACACCACTTAAACTTAGTACAAATAGTATTAATCGGGTTTAAGGTTTACAATCGACAAGCTCTACTTCACCCCAGGCTGCTAATTTATCACCAGCAATAATAATAGCTCCTTTAATACCTGGAATTTTAGTAGCTAATTCAGCAGCTTTTTCTACGTCTGATGGTACCTTTACATAGTTACCTATTGCAGTAGCTACAGCATCAGCTAGGATAGCTGATTTACTTAAAATAACCGAGGCATCAGCCTTACCCAGGCTTATTGAGGGACCAACATTACCAGAAGATGTACATATACCCAAAGGACTATCAGAAGGTTCGATTTTTAAGGCTATTTTATTACTAAAAGGTGATTCTCCAGCAAAAATACCAATATGTCTGGTCCTATGGGTATTCATGTAGATATCACCGCCATTTTCAATTATTATTTCTATTTCTGAATCTACTAAATCATTAGCTACAAATTGTGCCATAGCTCCTGCAACAGCTGCCATTGGCCCTACCCCAGCCTGCTTGGCTGCTTTTGCCATTTCTTTAGCAATAGGTGGAGCATCTAATAAAATATTATGAGGTTCTAAAGTACGTGCAAAGACTGGATCCTTTTTTATATAATCTTCTAACTGTTGTCGGTAATAAACAATAAGAGATTTAGCCTTTTTAATTAATTCAGGTTTAAAGTCTTTTTTAGATATACCTATATCTAAGTCAGTTTCTTTATATGCTACTTCGAAATGGATCATATCTTGTTTGGAAAAAAACTTACGATAAGTGCGTTCTTCATATGGCACTAAAAACAAACCTCCATAGCTTTATAAGGACAAGCCTTAACACACATATGACAAACCACACACTTATCTTCATCGAATTTAACTGTCATTTCTGGTCGTTCTAAGAATAATGCTCCAGAAGGACATACACTAGTACAAGCACCACAATGAACACAAAGGTTTTCATTACGTTTAACATCCTGACTTAAGGGTTGGATAGAAATACCTTGTGAACGTAAATATTCTAAGCCAAGTTTGTATTTTTCTGGTTCTCCTTGAAGTTCTAATACCATTGTACCTTCTTTTTTGGGATTGATACGTGCTTTTAGGATATTTACCACCAAATCATAGTTTTTAATAAGGTGGTAAATAATGGGTCTGTCAGCAGTCCCGGCCATAAAACGTAGTACTATTCGTTTAGGAGACATAAAAATTCCCTCCTTTTAGTCATTATCAATTTCTTTTAGTGGTTTTAAAGGTGGAGCTTCACCAATAGAAGGTAACTTAGCTACTGGTTCAGTAAGGAGGAAGCCCCCTTCACGAATCCAATCTTTTAAAATACTCGCTATTTGTTTGCCACGGTAATAGCTGGATATCGGTGCAGTAGGTACCTCTCGACCATCAATTGTGATTTTTCCTGATTTCAACTGGGCATATGTTACATAAGCTATTGGCTCAGGACTACCGTTTGGATAATCTGAACCGTAGTCGACCACCGGTGCATATATTTCTTCATCACTGCGAGCAGCCCAATACATAATTTCTTCGTTAAGAATAGGAATGGGAATACCTAACCCTACCGTTAATGAGGCTCCGTATCCTAAGAAAGAAGCTCCTACTAACCAATCTGGATGCATTTGTTTTAAATCACCGATAACAGTAAGAGTACCACCGTCAATTAATTCGCCTCCATTAGGTAATGGAGTTAATTGTGGGCAGTGTTGAGTACCTTGCCAGGCCACATATCCTATACCACCACCAAGGAAAATTTTGGTGCCAATTCCTATGGTTTTAAGATATGGATCTTTTAATAATGGGCTTAGCTGTCCAGAGGTAGAATAATTAGCGTTACCCATATGGGGTTTTAATACACCCAGATAAGTATATACAGTTTTATCAGATAAATTAATAGCAACATTATAATTTTGATATGCATTACGCGGGTTAAAAAGTACAGCTTGATTTAAGTCATCAATAGTTATAGTTGTATTAATTTCTTTGCGTGGATAACAATCACAACCGTAACCAACGGCACGTAAATGTATGGGTTTGCGAGCCACTAAATCATGAATTACATGACCGCCTCCGTATCGGAATTTACCTGGGAAAACACTATTTAAGGGATCATTATCAGGTAGTGCAGTAGCACCTATAAAGGCATCAACAGCAGCAAATCCTGCATAACCACTTACTTCATTAAGCCAAATCTTAGACATTTTTAATTTAGGTTTGGTATGACCGAAATTAAAATAAGCACCAGAGGAGCACATTGTACCGAATGTACCTGTTGTAACTACATCAACTTCAGCAGTAGCTTTCTTAATGCCTTTTTCTTTAACTATAGAAACAGCTTCTTCAGCTGTAATTACTACAACTTTACCGGATTTTATTTTCGCATTAATTTCTGATAATGTTTTTTCAACTGCCACTTCTTTTACCTCCTTAGGTTCTTTCATTTTTAAAAGTCTTGATATATGTAAAAAAATAACAAAAAACCTCTTCCCGGAGTTAAGAAGAGGTTTTTTTGTCCGTCTACTTATCTCTCAGGAATAATCCCTGTGGCATTTAGCACCTTCCGGTTTAATCCGGGGTTGCCGGGTTTCATAGGGGCCTTCCCTCCACCTGCTCTTGATAAGTCTCCAATAATATTATGTTTTATATATTAATAACATGGCCTGGTTAGAGTGTCAAGGCTTATTTAAAACCATATGAGTCCGATATAAAATTATTAGGTTATTTTCACCAAAGATATGGTTGTCAATAGTAATATATATTATTTATAACTAACTGCTACAATGAAACCGCCATCTATTCGACCTTCACGAGCAGCTTTGGCTTCAATAGCCTTAGCATCATCAATTTTAGTACCATCAAAATCTGGACCAAAGAATAGAACTGCTTTACCATTAACATCTTTGCCAGGCATAATTTTTAAAAGCTCTTGTAAAGTATAAAAATGTGCATGTTTGAAAAGAGAATTGGGTTCCTTTACAGCTCGCTTTTCATAAAATTTACTCCATAAACTGTTTCCACCTATAAGACCTATCACCATACATCCACCAGGTTTTAAAACACGGTAACTTTCATCCAATGCAGCTTTTAGATCACTAACGAATTCTAAAGCTGTGACAGAAACAATTTTATCAAAGGTATTATCACTAAAAGGTAAATTCATTGCATCAGCAATTTTAAAATTAATATCTAGACCTTCATTAGAGGCCTTAGTGCGAGCTTTTTCTAGCATGGGTTCAGAAATATCTATACCAGTAACTTTCACACCTGAACGTGCTAGCTCTAAGGAAAAGTTTCCAGTACCACAACCAACATCAAGAATATGCTCGTTTGGTTGAGGTTTAAGGTAATCATAAATAGGCTTCTTTTCTATTTGATCTACCAAGGCTCCAAGGGGTCGTTTATACCAATCATCATAATCTTTGGCTTTCTCATCAAAAATCTCAGCCATTAAAACACCTTCCTAATATATGTATCATCTATCTAACTTTCAGATTTTAGTATACTATAAAATAATGAAAGAATAAATACATCTATAATGAACATTAAAAAAGGACCTGTTTTTAGGTCCTTAAGCTAAACTTTTTTCAACAACCACTTGGTTATTTTTTAATTGTGATTTATATTGGCCTTTTTCAAAACCGCGTTCAAGTAACCACATGGTTAAATGTTTACCACCAATTTCGCCAATCTTTCCTTGTGCAACTCTTCTTAATTTTAAATTCACTGGATCATCACTTTTCTTTAAAATTAGTTGATTACCTTCAACACCAATCATCACGTATTTTGTATTTTGTAAATGCTGAAAAGCTGCACCACGAAGTCGTATTCCATTACTTGAAACACTTAAATCACCTTTAGCATAACGGCTAGACCTGCGGGATTGATAAACTTCCACTAACATTAAACCTCCTTTTGGTTAATTCTAGGTTTAATGTTAGTATAACCCAACTAATTACATAAAATACCATAAATAAACAAATATCTAAAGTCCTCGATGGTATCTTAGTTGTTGAGTGAGTTGATGGGTTACTTGAACTATTGCTGTTGCAAGTTTACTTGAATTTATTTCATGTGACATACGTTTTATTGGACCTGATACACTAATAGCAGCTATAATTTTGTTTTCATGGTTTAATAAAGGGGCTGCTATACAACGTACTTCTTCTTCTCTTTCACCTTGATCTATAGCAAAACCTTGGGAACGAATTTTTTTCAATTCTTCTCTTAGATGATTTGGATCTGTAATGGTAGATGCAGTATAAGGCAATAAAGGTACTTCTTTTATATAGTTTTCCAAATCAGTTTCACTAATATAGGCTAAAAAAACTTTTCCTGCACCTGTGCAGTATGCAGGAGCACGAGTACCTGGTCGTGCAAGTATCTTAATAAGTCTTTTTGATTCTACTTGGTCTATATAAACAACTTCGTGTTTATCAAAAATTGAAAGGCTTGTTGTTTCATTAAAATCATCAACTAATTGATGTAAAAAAGGTCTAACAATAGATCTAATATCAAGGCTATATAGGGCACGGTTTCCAATTTCAAAGGCTTTAATACCTAGTTTATATTTACCTTGATAAGGATCTTGTTCAACCAATCCGTGATTAATAAGTGAGCTAAGTAATCTATGAACTGTACTAATATTTAATTTAAGTTCCAAACTAATATTAGAAAGAGTCATGGGGGAACCTTCCCGAGCCATAACTTCTAAAATAGATATGGCTCGGTCAACTGACTGTACACCTTGTGTTTTTTTATCATTGGTGTTAGACATATATACCCCCATCCTCCTATTATTCAATACTTGTTTTAACTTATAAAATGTATCCGGCTTGTTTCTCTTTTATATTACTTGAATGTTACACACTTTTTCAACACGTTCAATAAAACATTCTTTTTCAATTATAGCAATACTAGTTTAAATTTTTATATGGATTTTTACGGAAAGAGCTGTTGGCAATTAGCCAACAGCTCTTTGGTTTAACTTAAAATAGTTATTGTTTTGTTTATATAACCTTAACGTTTAATTAAGAATTCAAGATTTTCTTAGCAAACTCATCTTGAACATCAGTCATGAATGGAATGCCTGTTACTTCTTCAGTCTCACGGTTTGCAGAGAAGATGTCTCCTCTAGTGATTTCGCTTACAGAGAACTTACGAGCACCAGCAAGAAGCTGTTGCAATCCAGCAGCAAGTTTATCTGCTAATGTCCAAGCGGCAATAGCACCGTATGGGATGTTCTTCATTTCATCTTTACCGACTTTCTTTTGAACATCATAGTAACCTGCAAAGATTTCCTCGACTTTCGTGCCGTTTTCAGTAACAGATTTGGGGAGTTTGTCCCAGTTTCCGTTTAGTTTTTCGCGTCTCTCAGGATTGAGAACACCCTCAACATTAGCACCGAGGAAAGCAGGTATCATTAAAGCTCTTCCCATACAAACCAACTTAGTATATGGAGCACCTAGTGCCAATGCTTTGAAGATATGATCTTCTCTGGCTAACCCGCCTGCAAAGGCCATATCTACAACTTTATATCCTTGGGCAGCAAGAATGCTTGCATATTCATAAGCTTTGGAATGGAGATGAATAGAAGGTATACCCCAAGTTTCCATCATGTGCCATGGACTCATACCAGTTCCTCCACCGGAACCGTCAATGGTAAGTAGATCAAGTTTAGCTTCTGTAGCAAGTTTAATTGCTGCAGCAAGTGCTTCCATTCCGTAGGAACCGGTTTTCAAGGTAATGCGTTTATAACCAAGTCCTCTTAAGTAATTTACGGATTTCATAAACTCTTCTTTAACTTGGTCATAATTAGATAAATCAGTATAACCTAAGCGGCTGTGACGAGCAAAAGACTTAATAGAACCATTTTTGAAAGCTTCCTGTACTTCTGGGATTGTTGGATCTGGGTCAACTACATAGCCTCTGTTTTTCAAGAAGAGAGCATAATCTAAATCGGTAACTTGGATCTCGCCACCAATATCTTTTGCTCCTTGGCCCCATTTAAGTTCAATAATTACTTTATCACCGTATTTCTCAATAACATATTCGGCAACGCCATTACGAGTATCTTCAACGTTCATTTGAACAATGATTGCGCCATAGCCATCATAATACTTCAAATAAGTTTGGATGCGGCGGTCTAATTCAGGAGCTTTTACAATTTTACCGTTTTCGATAACAGCTTGCTTATCAACACCGACAACGTTTTCACCTACAACAATCGGATAACCCACTAGAGCTGCTCCAATTGAAAAAGAATCCCAGTATTTTGCGGCAATAAATGTAGAACCTAGAGCTCCTGTCATTATAGGTACACGGAACTTGGTTTTCACCTCATTACCAAATTCACCTTCCAGACTAACATTTGGGAAAATACAATCATCAGGACTATTGGAAAGTCCGTTTGTTAATCCGGTAGCTCCATAGTTGTAACCATTGATACGGAGTGAATTATATGATACTCCCACATGGGTAGTATTAGCACTACCTGAGGTTACGGTACCGAAATCTCGAGGATAAAGGAGCTTTCTTCCCTTCATACTCGACATAAAGGTTTCGCACTTTCCTTGACAATCTGCTCTACAAAGAGTACATAATCCTGATTCTGCGGGATTTCCGCGATTAACTGTGCCAAGTACATCATTTGATTTTGGCCATTGGATCATATTCAGTTTCTCCCCCTTATATTTTTGGCTTTCATAGTTAAGTTTTTATTTATCACATGATGAAAGCCAATTTCACAGCCCTTAGTTTTAATTGTAAATCTAGTAACCATAAGTGTCAACGAAATATTTTTCCGTAATATGAAAAAATAAAGACACCTAGTATCAAGTATCCTGTATACTTACTAGGTGGCCATATACATATCACTATGATTTTTGTGAAAAAACATTTCATTTTAGATATTCTGTACTTCCTCTTTACCTTGGTAACCAAGACATTTAGACATTTCTTGTGCTACTTCAAGCACAATATCTACCAATTCAAAATTTAAATAATAATTTGTTACCCTAGTATGAGGACCGGATACACTAATAGCAGCTACCACTTTACCTTCATGGTTGCGTATAGGTGCAGATACACATCGTACACCTTCATCTCTCTCTCCTAAATCAATAGCATATCCTTGTTTTCGTATTCTTTTTAACTCTTTTTTTAGAATTTCTACATCATCTATGGTTTCACTTGTATACTTCTCTAACTTCACATTTGCAAAAAGTTTATCTAACTCGTCATCACTAAGAGAACTTAAAAGCATTTTACCAGAACCCGTAGCATGTGCCGGACCACGACTGCCTACTTTAGCAAACATTCTAACAATAACCATATTATTTGACTCGACTTGACCGATATAGACGACATCACGACCGTCAAGTATTGCCAGATTAGCTGTCTCGTTACAGCGATTTACTAATTTTTCAAGAAATGGATGGCCAATTGTTTGTAAATCTTTTGCATAAAGAGCTGTTTTACCCATTGCAAAAAGTTTTAATCCTAATTTATAACGGCTTGTATCAGGCTCTTGCTCGATATAATTCTTAGTCATCAAAGTACTAAGTAACCTATGAACAGTACTAACGTTCAGATTTACTCTTTCGGCTAATTCAGTTATGGCCATTGGTACTCCAGCTTGGGCCAATGCATCCATTATATCCAAAGCCCTTTCGACCGCATGAACTTTTTTATTTTCATCATTATTTTTTCCTTTGGCCATATAAAGAAGCTCCTTACTTTATAGATGTGAAAAATAATTTCACAAACTATTTTAAGTTTTGACTAAAAGAAATGTCAAGACAATCATAAAAAAGCTCGCTTGACGAGCTTTTTTATGAAAAGGTATTTAATCAAGTTATTATCGTAAAACTTTGACACTATCATTTGTTTTTAACAGACAGGCATTAGCTTCATCGGTATCAATATGAAATTCAAGACCGCTAGTAGTACTTACCCTTACTAATACATTTTCAAATACTAAACCTCGTTCATTATCAACTTTGACTTTTACCATATCTTTATCTTTTAATCCATATTTTTCTGCATCCTCAGGTAACATATGTATATGGCGTGATGCAATTATTACACCTTTTTCTAGTTTAACTACACCTTCAGGTCCAACAAGAATGCAACCTGGTGAACCCTCATGAACTCCAGAATCACGAACGGGAGGATTGACCCCAACTTTAAAGCAATCTGTTTTAGATAGTTCGACCTGACTTGCACTACGTGTAGGTCCGATAATGCGGACTTTTTCAAGAATACCTTTAGGTCCTATTATCGTAACTGTTTCTTTAGCAGCATACTGTCCAGGTTGACCTAAGTCTTTAATTGGGGTCAATTCATAATCATTACCAAAAAGAATATTAAGATGTTCTTTACTAAGGTGCACGTGGCGGCCAGATACTCCGACAGGAACTTCAAGTAAAAAATTATCCATAAATTCCAATCTCCCCCTTGTTCAAATATTTAGATTTTAAATAAAAATTATCTGATATATTCACTATATTATAACGTTATTTTCCGGGTAGTCGCAAGGGGAAGTTGAAATTATATATTGGAGATTTTACTTCATATCAGATTTTTTACATTTAGAAAAGCATAGATTGCATTGGCCATTACAACCTTTAATCAAAAGTGTATGGCAACGGGGGCAACGTACACCGCTATAATTGTTCATTATATAACCACAAAGGGGACATTTTGTTAAAGAACAATTTTTTGTCATATACAGTCACCCCTTCTAAAAAATAAATAAAATTTTAAATTAAGATATGCGATACTATACCTCCAATAAGGAAGGCTATAATTAAAATTGATGTCCAAATTATTATACCTTCTCGCCAGCTACGTTCTTTGAAAATAACTAGGGTTGAAGCAATACAAGGAACAAAAATTGTAATTGTTAACAGAGATACTAAAGTTTGAGCTGGTGATAAAGATAGGTTAAACAGTCCTGTGGCACCTAAATCCCTGCGAATAAAGCCCATGATAAATGCATTAGCTACTTCCTTTGGAAGTTGGAGCCAACCTACCGTAATCGGTTCTAGTAGTTTTTGTATTGTTACTAAAAGTCCGGTAATTTGTAGAAAGCTAATTAAAAGAGCACCACCAGCAAACAAAGGAAAAGCTTCTTTTATAAAATTAACTGCTTTATTGCTTGTCTTTCTTAAGACATTAATGGGTTGAGGCCACCGTAGTGGAGGTAAATCAATTAAAAGGTCATCAGACTTACCCGGTAAAAGCCAATTCAAAGCTGTTCCAGCTAACACCAAAATACTTGATATAATCGCTACGAACATTATAGTGTATTTAGCCCCTAGCCCCATTAATAAACTGGTGATAATTGCAAGTTGAGCAGAACATGGTATACAAAGAGCTAGTAAGAAAGTTGCAATTAAACGTTCACGTGAACTACCAAGTAATCTAGTGGTAATAGTAGCTGCTGTAACACAGCCAAAACCTAGAATAATCGGAATAATTCCCCGTCCATTTAAACCTATACGCATAAGAATCCTATCAACTAATACAGCAATTCTGGGAAGGTATCCGGAATCTTCTAGGGCTGATAGACAAAGGTAAAATCCTAATACTAAAGGAAGTAGTAAACCTACAACACTGGTAACAGGCATAGTTAGAATACCAAATTCACCAACCAATAAGGTACCTATAATCGAAGTTGGTGAAATTATGGTATTAACTAAATTAATTATAAATGGTTCATAATATCCCTGCATAATGCTTCCTTCAGTAATTCTCACTACTGTCTGAGCAATAAAGACTCCTATAAATTGATAAAGCATCCATAGAATTAAAACTAAAAAAGGAATACCTGTTAAAGGTTGTATCATTAAACGGCTGAGGCGAATATTAAAAAAAGCTTCACTATAGTTTTCTTTTAATACTAATTTAACTATTTCATCTACTCTTGAACGTCGAGCTAAATAGATTTCTTCTTGATGATTTAAAGGTTTAACACGATTACGAGCAGCTACATACGGGTCGCCCTCTAAAATAATTATAGCTTCAGCTTGGTTTTTAACCTTTTTTGGAACTAAAGATAACATATCCTCTAATATTTCTAATTTATTCCCTGGTCGAGCAGTGGCTACAGCTTGTTTAATTTGTTCAAAACCTTTTCTTTTTACAGCAATGGTTGGAATAACTGGAACTCCTAAAAGCTTGGCCAATTTATCAACATCTATTTGTATTCCCTGACGAGCTGCTTCATCAATCATATTAAGTGCTATTACCATCGGGATACCCATATCGATAATTTGTTGTGTTAAAAAAAGATCACGTTCAAGATGTACAGCGTCTATTACATTTATTACTATATCGGCTCCTAATATAACATCTCGAGCAACCCTTTCTTCTTCATTAAAGGAAGAAACTCCGTAAACACCGGGTGTATCTATTATTAAATCATTACCTACTCTGGCATGACTAATTTCTAATGTAGTACCAGGATAATTAGAGACATCAACATACATACCAGTAAAGGCGTTAAAAAAAACTGATTTACCAACATTGGGGTTTCCGGCTAGAACTATTTTTCGGACATCAGGAGAAAAATTAAGTTTATGGTCGAGGTCGTGACAAGCCATAGGCACGCCTCCTTACCATGAAATTATTATTAACTGGAACAGTAGTAATAGCTTCTATTGTAATTTTTTGAGCAAGTCCCCTACCAATGGCTAGTTCCTGGCGGTTTTTAGCGATAACGATAGGACCACCTGGAATAACTGTAGTGCAAGTAACAATTGCTCCTTCAGCGATACCAAATCTTATTGCTTGAGCACGAACACTAGTCGTCTCAGGTAAAGATATGATACGGTAGCGCTGCCCTTCTTTTGCCATGTCTAGGGTCATAATTATCCTCCTTAGAAAAACTTTACATCAATGTATGCTTTTAACAATATTTAAATTCCAAGTTGAATTGATAAAAATTATCAATTAGTTTCTGTTCTTATTTTATGGTAATTGATAATTGATGTCAATGGAATATAAAATATAAAAGGTATCACTTTTATGTGATACCTTTACGACTAATAACATATCTAATATCCTCATCTACTGGAAGATGATATGATTGGCAAAGTTGAACAAGACGTGAAGTCGTTCGTTCACCTAAATATTCTGCTAATTCATCTAACTTAAGATTACTTGTTATTACTGTTGGCAATTCATTAATTAAGCGATAATTTATAAGTGAATATATTTTATTACAAGTCCATTCTGTATAATTATGAGCCCCTAAGTCATCAAGAATAAGAAAATCTACTTTTCGAGCTGTGTCAATTAATTCAAGTTCTGTATGATTACTGTTTTGGGTTCGCCGGTCATATGTAGAACGAATAGCATCCAACAAATCTGGGACTACAGTAAAAAGAACATTCCTACCGAAAGATGTTAAAAAATTAGCTATGGCTGCTGCCAAGAATGTTTTACCACTACCTACAGGGCCAAAAATGAATAAACCGCGACCGTGAGTTTGCTTGGTATATGTTTTAGCAAAACGTTTTGCTGCTTCTAAGCAACGACGTGCACTTTCATAGTATGTAGTACCTGTTAAGTTATCGTTTAGGGTTCGGGAGTAAAATTTAAGTTCAAAGTTTTCAAATGAATATCGGCTAAGTTGTGGTGTAAGGTGAGCAGATTGTAAGCGTTTTTGCCAAGCTTTTTGCTTCATACAACTGCAGCGGTAGGCCAGATTATCACGTAATATAATACCTTTATCCTTACATAACGGACATTTATAAGAAATTTGTTCTATCTTTTTTTGGGTATCTCTTTTTTTCATTAATATATCTCTTGATATTTCTATTCTTTTCATAGGAAACCTCCCATTTTAAGCTATTAGGGAACAAGTCGATAAAGATCATCATATTTACCTTTTTTGGTAACCCTTGTTTCTGAACGTGAACGTCGAACTTTCTTTTTATTCTTTTTCTCATCATGATTAATGGCTTCCGCAACTGTTCGTATATTATGGTGTTGCCAATCTCTCAAAATAGAATCTATGTAACGAAAATTCAAAGCTCCACGTAATACTGCTCTTTTTAGTGCTTCATGTATTAACTCTAATGATAATTTGCTATTCCGACACCATTCTCTAAGTTGTTCATTTTCTAAGGGGGATAAAGGCCGACCAAATTCTTTTTCAAAAGTACTATATACTTCCCCAATATCAGAATTAGTTGTAGCAATTTCATCATTTTCCAATATATTAGAACTATGGTCACTGTCACCCAAGGCTTCTTGAGACAATTTTGACCATAAATTAGAAAAAGAAAAAGCATTTTGCCAACGATTAAGTATGCTGCTATAGTAAGGTTCGACAGTTAAAAACTTTTTTTCAATCAAAGAAGCAATTATGTTTTTAATTTCTTCTTCACTAATAGTCATGTACTGACTTAATTTTTCCGGGGTAGGAAAACGTTCATGTTCTATTTGTCGCCAATGAATTAAATGAATTAAAACCATCATTTCATTTTCTGTTAGTCCTAGTCTAGAATAAAATTTAAGTAAGAGGTCAGGAATAACTAAACTTCCTGTTTCTAGCATAGAAGACATTAACATTTCATAATTATTCTTTGTTATAGACATCTTGTTTCCCACTCCCAGGTACCATTTTTTATCTCTTTATCCATTGTCATTATAACATCAGGTTTTAAATTAGCCAAAACCGGTTAAAGTCTATAATATTAATTGCATATTACAAATTATTGATTATAATTGATTTAGTAGTAAAATTGGAGGATAAGTCCATGGAAGTAATTGCTCTTGTTGGGCCTAGTGGTACTGGGAAAAGTTTTAGAGCCTTAGCAGTAGCTAGAGACTACCGTGCTAATGTTATTATCGATGATGGTTTATTGATTCAAGGTAGCCGTATTTTAGCAGGAACTTCCGCAAAAGAACAACCCACTCGAGTAGGTGCTATCAAAACAGCTTTATTTTCTGAGGAAGAGCATGCTCAACAAGTCCAAGACTGTTTAGCAAAAATTCGTCCTGAACGAATTCTTATTGTATCCACATCAAGGAAAATGGTTGAACGAATTATTAATAGGTTAAATTTAAATACACCCACTACATGGGTTAATATTACTGATGTTGCTACTATAAAAGAAATATCTAAAGCTCAAAAAATTCGGCGTCAACTAGGGAAACATGTTATTCCAGTTCCTACAGTAGAAGTTAAACCTAGGTTTAAAGAGCATTTAATCGAACCTCTACGTATATTTTTAAATAGACGGAAAACACACCCTGGAAAAAATAGAAAGCTTTGGGTAGAACAAACTACTGTTAGACCAACTTTCAATTCTATGGGTCATTTCTATATATCAAATAATGTTATAGAACAATTAGCCTCACAATTAGTGGCTACTGAGGGGTTAATTAGTCAAAAAGTTAAAGTAAAAAAGGATGATAGTGGTAGAATATTGATAGATTTAGAAGTTATTGCACCATACGGAGTTTTTTTACTTCCTATTTTACGTTCAATCCAAAACAAGGTAAAAACCACAATAACAAATATGACAGCCTTAGAAATAAAGGCTGTCAATATAACAGTCCGTGATATCAAAGTTAAATGAGGATAATAAATTTAACCTGCTTTTTCTTCCATTAATTTTTGATTAACGAGTTTTTCTATTTGTTTGAGGGTGTTATTAATATTATTATAATCTTTTTTAACAAAACTTGTTTCAACTAGCGCCTTTAGCTGAACCAATAAACGCTGATAAGTAGCTTCAGCTTCGGAAGCTGCTTCTTGAGCTTTAAGGACAGAAGCAACTGTAACAGGAATATTTCTCTTAGTAGGTGTGATTTCTACTATATTTAACCATTCCGGAACTTCGGTATCTATGCCTAATTCAGACGATACTAATTTAGCGAATTCATGTGATGCTTCTTTCTCCCCATGGGTAATAAATACTTTATGGGGTTTTTCTTTGAAAGATCGTATCCAATTGAGCAAACCTTCTTTGTCAGCATGAGCTGAAAAACCATCAATATTAACGATATCTGCTTTTACAGCGATTTCTTCCCCATGAATGCGTACTTGCTTTTCTCCTTCAAGTAATCGCCTACCTAAAGTACCTGCTGCCTGATAACCTACTAAAAGTATAGTTGATTCAGGACGCCAAAGGTTATGTTTAAGATGATGCTTTATTCTTCCAGCGTCACACATTCCGCTAGCAGAAATAATTATAGCCCCTCCATTAATTTTATTGATGGCCATGGATTCTTCTGCTGTCCTACTTAAACGTAAACCTGGCAAATAAAAAGGGCAGGTTGTACCATCTTCACTTAAACTTTTGGTTTCTGTATCAAAATATTTTTGATAATTACAGAATATTTCAGTAGTTGCGACTGCCAAGGGACTATCTAAATATATATCTTTAACTTTTATAGTTCCTTCTTTTAATAGTACATGAAGAGCATAAAGGAGGTCTTGAGTGCGCTCTACTGCAAAGGCAGGAATTATCAAGTTACCTCCTTTTTTCATAGTTTTAATTATAACTTCTTTAAGACGCTCGATTTTGTCCTCTTTTATTTTATGGAGACGGTTACCATAAGTAGATTCAATAACCAAATAATCAGTAGTATCAATTTCAGTTGGGTCATTAACTATAGGTTGACCTAAATTACCGAGATCACCTGAAAAAGTTATCTTTACATCTTTTCCTTTTTCATTTACCCATACTTCTACTATAGCTGAACCAAGAATATGGCCTGCATCCTGTAAACGTATTCGTATACCCGGTAATATTTCTTTTTCTTCTTGGTATTCGATAGGTTGGAAATAATCTAAACATGATGCAGCTTGTTCAGCAGTATAAATTGGAGTTAAGAGAGGTAAGCCTGCCCTACTATTTTTTCGATTTTTCCGTTCTACTTCCATTTCTTGAATATGGCCACTATCGGGTAGTAATATTTTAGCAAGTTCAGCACTAACTGGATTAGTATAGACCGGACCTTTAAAACCTTTAAGATAAAGTTTAGGTATCAAACCGCAATGGTCAATATGTGCATGTGTTAACACCACAGCATCAATGCTAGTAGGGTCAAAAGGAAATTCTCCATAGTTTCGCTCTTTTATAGCCTTTGAACCTTGAAAAAGACCGCAGTCAATTAGAATGCGGTGTTTTTCAGTCGAAAGTAAATAGCAAGATCCTGTAACTGTTTCAGCGGCACCACAAAATTGTAATCTAATCATGACCCCTCTCCCCTATTAATAAAAATATTTTTAGGCTTGGGCTGCAGCTCTACTATTCAGATTTAAACGTTTTACAACAAAGCGTTCCATACGGTTCATAGCTTCTGTCAATTCATTCATAGAAGCAGCATATGAACAGCGAATAAAACCTTCACCACTTTTCCCAAAAGCATTACCTGGTACAACAGCTACTTTTTCTTCTTTTAAAAGTTCTTCAGCAAAATCAACGGAGCTTAGACCAGTAACCTCAATTGATGGGAATATATAGAATGCTCCTTTTGGTTCAAAACATTCTAACCCCATTTCTAGTAAACGGCTATAAACATAGCGCCTTCGTTGGTTATACTGTTCAGCCATACGCTCTACATCAAGGTGACAATTTTTTAGAGCTTCTAAAGCAGCCATTTGAGCCATGACAGGAGCACAGAGAATAGTATATTGATGAATTTTCAACATAGCTGCTAGAAAATCTGGGTGTGCTGCTACATAACCTACTCGCCAACCCGTCATTGCAAAAGCCTTAGAAAACCCATTAATTAAAATTGTTCTATCTTGCAGTCCTGGCAATGAAGCAAAAGATAAAGGTGGACCATCATAACGTAATTCATTATATATTTCATCACTAATTACCACTAAATTATATTTGATAACCAGTGAAGCTATCTTTTCCATTTCTTCTTTTGGAAGTACAGCACCTGTCGGATTATTTGGATAACTTAGAATTAATACTTTACTCTTCGGTGTAATATACTTTTCTAAATGGTCTGCAGTTAAAGCAAAGTTATCTTTCATTGATGTTGATACTGTAACCGGTACTCCCCCAGTTAACTTTGTAATGGGTTTATATGAAACATAGCAGGGTTCAGGGATTAATACCTCATCACCCTTACTTATTAATGTCCTTAAAGCTAAATCAATAGCTTCACTAGCTCCTACAGTAACCATGATTTGTTTTTCTGGGTCATAATTCAAGTTAAAACGATTTTTAAGATAATAGGCTATATATTCACGTAATTCAGGCATGCCGTAATTGGAGGTATACATGGTATAACCTTTTTCTAGAGATTGGACACAAGCTTCGCGAATGTGCCAAGGAGTAACAAAGTCTGGTTCACCTACTCCTAAAGAGATAACCCCCTTAGTATTTGCTACTAAATCAAAGAAGCGGCGGATGCCTGAGGGAGGCAGATTTTTGACTTTTTCATTAATAAAATTTTGAGCTTTAAAAATTGTCATGGATGTAACACCTGCCTTCGGTCGGCTTCTCTATCCTCAAAAATTACTCCATCTTGTTTATACTTTTTAAGGATAAAATGAGTTCTAGTACTCTGAACATGTTCTAGAGTAGACAGTTTTTGGGAAACGAAAGAAGCCACTTCTTTTAAACTTTTACCTTCAACTAAAACAGAGAGGTCATAGGCACCTGAAATTAAAAATACCGAAGTTACTTCATCATAACGATAAATTCGATTTGCAATATCATCAAAACCCACATCTTGTTGAGGAGTTACTTTTACATCAATTAAAGCTGATACTTTTTGCTCATCTGTTCTTTCCCAATTAATAAGGGTTTGATAACGTAGAATAATTTTTTCCTGTTCCATATCAGCAATCTCTTTTGTCACACGATCTACTGGTAATGCAAGCATTACGGCAATTTCTTTTGCAGTTAACTTAGCATTTTTTTCAAGGAGTTTTAGTATTTTTTTTCTCATTTCAATTTCCTCCTATGTTAAATAAAACCTCTCGCCCATAAGGGACGAGAGGTTCTCCCGCGGTACCACCCTAATTGGTCATAGAAGACCCAACTCAAACATATTAGTAGCCTTTAACGGGGCTAGCGTCTTACCCTAAGGTTTACCCTTTCAGGCAGCAGCTCCGGGGTGGCCCATAACAGATCTACTACCAGGCTCACACCATCCCTGGCTCGCTCTAAGTAGATTTACTGTTAATTATCCCCTTCAACGCTTTTAACCAACTTAATTTGAGGTCATTATAGCACTGGCCAAGCCAAAATGTCAATAAAAAGTATTTTTTAGGTGAGTTTATTCCAACTAGCTTCTCGTCGTAGTCGGCGCGCCAAGTATATTGGGTTAGATAATTCATCACTTGATACTTTTCTTATTCTTATTCCTTCATGTTTACAAAAGTATTCGTGGCGCCAATCATAATCTTTAGTTTCAAGTTCAAAACCTAATTGTCTATAAGGTAAATAAAAAGTTATTTGACCATTTCTAGTTTGATAATTACTTATAATTTTTTCATCAGGATATGCTTGAAGAAGAGCTAATCTTAATGCTTTAAGCTTCTCATCTTCCTTTTCTTCCTGATCTTTATTCTCACTGTCAGTAGTATCTAAGCTGTCTTCTGAACTATATGTGTTTTCTTTCTCACATTTAAGTTCCTGTTCTACTGAAGAGTTATTTTCTGAGATATCTGTGTATTCTTCAGAAACTTCTTCAGTAATCAATTTTTGTTCTTTTTTTTCTTCTTCTTTTTCTACTTCTTCTGTCTCAGCTGAATCTACCTCTGAAGTCTCTTCTGAATTTTCTTCTGAAGAGTCGTTAAGTGTTTCTGTTTGTTGTGGATAATCATTGTCTTCATTTTCAGGTTCATTACGTGATTTTAAGTAACTGGCTACACCTTGACTAATAATCTGTTGGATATCTTGGGAGAAGTTACCAAAGCTTTTCAAGATACGTCGGTCTGGTAAACGTTGAGACACAAGTTGTTCAAGTAAAGCCTGGAGATGCTGTTCCCTTCCTTCCAGAACTTCTAAAAGCATATCACCCATCTCTTTTACCATTTTTATACCGCGGTTTAATTCTTCTTCACGGTCAATATCTTCATTACTACCTATAGAAATTACACATTGAATTAACTCATCTACACGTTGAAGAATATCATTTTCCAGTTGGTTACTACGCAACTTATACACCTCCTGGCAACTGTCTCCTATCAGTTTATGTAACAATGTTAATAGAAAGAACTAATAATATAAAAAATTCCGGGTTAATCCGGAATTTTTAAGGTAATTTACATTCAATTTTTTAACGGTTATGGAGCCCAGCTTCTTTTACAATTGTAGGAATAATATCTTCCCACATTACAGCCATAATATGAACACCAGCAACTCCTTCAATTTTTTGTAGGTGCTTAATCTGTTCCACACAAATAGCTATTCCTTCTTGTTTCGGGTCATCTGCTCTTTCCATTCTCTTAATAATGTCCTCAGGAACTGTTATTCCAGCTACTGATTGTTGCATAAATTTAGCAGCTCGGGCTGACTTTAAAGGCATGACTCCGGCTATAATATAAGCCTCTTTATGGAGGCCACGTTTTCTTACCATGGCCATGAACTGTTCAAAACGTTCCATATCAAAAACAACCTGAGTTTGGATAAAGTCAGCACCGGCATTTATTTTCTTTTCAAGGCGTAATACTCTAAACTCAAAGGGATCTGCAAAAGGATTGGCAGCAGCACCAATAAAAAATCTAGGCTCTTGACCTTTAAGTTCTTCACCACAGGAAAATATCTTTTTATCTCGGAGATTCTTTACAATCTGAATTAACTGAATGGAATCTACATCATGAACATTTTTAGCCATTGGATGATTTCCAAAAGATTGATGATCTCCTGAAAGGCAAAGAACATTGCGTATTCCTAAACTATAAGCACCCAACAAATCACTTTGGAGAGCAATTCGATTACGATCTCGTACAGTCATCTGCATGATAGGTTCGACGCCAGCCTGAAGAACATGTACACTAGCAGCAATACTAGATAGTCGAACAACAGCTGTTTGATTATCTGTTAAATTAATGGCATCAACATAATCTTTTAGTTCCGTAGCATGTTTTATAATTCTTTCAGGATTAGCGTGCTTTGGTGGGCCAATTTCACCGGTAACCAAGAACTTTCCTTGAGAGAGGAGTTGCTGCATTTTGCTATTATTCATCAAGTTTCACATCCTCTCTAACCACTTTACGTAACCCACCATCACGAGATTTTGACCAATCTTTAGGTGGCTGAATTTCCATAAGAAGATCTAATCTGCCAAGAGCTTGCATTCTATCATAAATAAGTTGCCATGCACAAGGTATTTCTGAGTTAATTTCACACTTACCTTCCTGAGAACCCCCACATGGCCCATTTAAAAGACTTTTAGAACAACGAATTATTGGGCAAATACCACCAGTTTTATATAGAATACACTCACCGCAAAGGCCACATCGTTCTTCCCAAACACCATGTTCCGTAGTACCACCAGCAAATTTTGTATTAAGTCCTGGAACAACCCATTTATTGTAACGTTCAGCTAAAAATTGTACCCCGACCCCACATGCCATGGATATAATAACATCGATATCATCGGTTACATATTTTTTCAACGTTTCAACATACTCGGGGTCACATTGACGTGTCAAGGTAACTTCTACTGTTTCTAAGGGGTTACCTTCTTTCTTACGTAATAATCGTAACTTGCTTGCAAGAATGCCTACTTCTTTTTGTCCGCCAGACATACAAACAGTTACACATCCACTACAGCCAACAATCAATACTTTTTTTGCGTTATCTATAAGATTTGCAACCTCGGTTAAAGGTTTGCTTTCGGCAACAATCATTTACACCACTCACTTTCTATTAATAACGCCTCATTCTTCCTCCTTAATAGTAGAATTTTTATTTAATGGACTAGGACCTAATTTACGTATACGTTCCGTGAACTCATTGGCAATCTTGGCAAATCGAGGACCCATAGCTGCTGAAAGATTAAACATTTCCAGACGTTTTCCACTAATGCCTATTTCCTCTAATATTTTTTTTGCTTCTTGAACGCGTCTTTTTGCACGTAAATTACCTTTAAGAAAATGGCAGTCGCCTTCCATACAACCCAATACGTAAACCCCATCAGCTCCACGTTCAAATGCTTCCAATAAAACACGAATGTCAGTTTTACCAGAACAAGGCATTTCAACTATTTTAATATTGGCTGGGTATTCTAGACGCATGGATCCGGCTAAATCAGCTGCCGAATAAGCACAATAATAACAACAAAAAGCTATAATTTTAGGTTCAAAAACTGTCACTTTATCTACACCTCCTCAAAGAGGCCGGCTACTTTAGCTAATAGTTGTTCATCGGTATAGAACTGCAATTGAATTGCTTTGGCCGGACACTCCCCAGCACAAATACCACAGCCCATGCATTGGACAGGGTTAATCTCAGCTACGTTACGTTCATTAATTCGAGGTACATTAAAGGGGCACACCCTTACACAAGTGAGGCAAGCTGCACATTTATTTTCTTCAACGTTTGCTACTACTCCACCAACCATTAAATTTTCTTTAGCTAAAATAGTACACGCTCGGGCTACAGCCCCTTGAGCTTGGGCAATAGCTTCAGTTGCAAATTTAGGAGCATGTCCAGAACCGCAAAGGAAAATTCCGGCGGTTGGAAAATCAATTGGCGCCAATTTAGCATGGGTTTCAACATAAAATTTATCATCATTTAAAGGAAGTTTTAACAAACTCGCTAATTCCTGTACTCCTTCTGGAGCGACTGCTCCAGTGGCTAAAACCAGTTGATCAGGATTCAAAATAAGTGTTTGGCCAGAGTCCTGATCAAATATTGTAACTTCTAAATTCAAATTTTTCTTTTGCTTAACCTTAGGGGGATTTTCTGGGTTATATGCTATAAATATTGCTCCCAGTTCTCTTGTTTTTCGATAGTAATCTTCCATGAAAGCATAGGTACGAATATCCCGATAAAGCACGTAAATTTCAGCTTCGGGATTAAGGGCTTTAATGGCAAGAATATTTTTTATTGTTTGTGAACAACATGTTCGGCTGCAATAGGGATGCTCTTTATTTCGAGAACCAACGCACTGAATAAAAACTATTTTTTTATTTTTCTTTATATCCCATTTACCATCTGCTAAAGACATTTCTAACTGAGTGTTAGTTACTACTCGTTCATTCTCTCCCAGTAGATAATCATTAGTTTTTATTTCTTGGCTACCTGTAGCAATAATAGTAACCCCATGTTCTAGTTTAAGCTTACGACTATCATGTTCTTTATCATCTTCTTTAATAGAAATGGTAGTAGTGAAGTGCCCTTGATGTCCACTGAAATCTTCAATTCTGGCACTAGTAAAAACCTCAATGCGAGAACTTTTATAAATTTTGTTAATAAGGTCATTAAGTAATGTTTGAGGGTTTTGACCTTCCAAAGTTGTTCGTAGTTTTCGTAACTGTCCACCGAGTTTTTTTTCTCGTTCAACTATAATGGCATTATATCCTTGCTCAGCAACATTTAGGGCAGCTGTTAAACCTGCTATTCCTCCACCGATTATCAGTGCTTTTTGGATTACTGGGACAGGTTTTAAATGTAAAGCTTGATGATGCTTAACTTTGGCAACAGCCATCCGCACTAGTTCTATAGCTTTTTGTGTTGCTTTGTCTGGACAACTGCGATGTACCCAAGAACACTGATCACGAATATTGGCCATCTCAAAATAAAACTGGTTTATCCCTGCTTCCCGTAATGCTTCACGGAAAAGAGGTTGGTGTGTGCGAATAGTACAAGAAGCTACGACCACCCGATTTAAATTAAACTTATGGATGGCATCTTTTATTTTAGCTAACGTATCCTGGGAACAGGTATATAAGTTATCTTCAACATGATAAACGTTAGGTAGTTTTTTTGTAGCTTTAACAACAGCTTTAACATCTACGACTCCAGCAATATTGATACCACAGTGACAAATAAAGACACCTACTCGAGGTTGTTCCTTACTAACATCCTTTTCCATAGGATATTTTTTTGGTGTTATCAAGGTATTACGACCGGAAGCGCAGGCAGCTCCGGCACAAGCAGCAGCGGCACTAGCATTAATAACAGTTTCGGGAATGTCACGAGGTCCCTGAAATGCACCTGCCACATAAATACCATCTCGAGTAGTGGCTACAGGTTGAAAAGGTTGTGTTTTTGAAAATCCATGTTTATTTAATTCAATACCTGTAATATTACTGATTTTCTTAGCACCAGTTGGTGGTTTTACACCAACAGCTAAGACAACTAAATCAAACTCTTCTCGGATTATCTCACCGTTTGAAAAATACTGGATAGTAAGGTTTTTGGTTTGGGGATCCTCTTCAACTCTGGAAATCATGGTCCTAATATAATTAACACCCTTGGCTTTTGCAGCTTCAACATAACGATCGAAATTTTTACCGAAAGCACGTATATCATTATAGAAAATAGTAGGTTCTATATTAGGGTCATGTTCACAGGCTATAACAGCCTCTTTGGTAGAATACATACAGCAAATGGCTGAACAATAACTACTACTCCCTTCCCGTTCACAGTCTCGGGAACCGACACACTGAATAAAGGCTATTTTCTTGGGAGGTTTTTTATCAGATGGCCGCAATATATGACTGTCAGTAGGGCCAGTAGAACTAAGAAATCGTTCAAATTCAAGACTAGTAATCACATTAGAATAAAAACCATAACCATATTCACCAGCTAGGGAAGCGTTAAAAAGTTCATAACCTGGAGCTAAAATAATAGATCCTACTTTTAGTTCATAAACTTTTTCCTGCTGCCAGTGCTCTATGGCTTTCTTTTTACATACAGCTTCACACTGAAGGCATTCACTACAAATACCGCAATTTAAGCACCGTCTTGCTTCGGCTATAGCTTCTTCCGAAGATAACCCCTGATATATTTCTCTAAAATCTTTAACCCGTTCCGTAGCTTCAGCTTTATGCTGGATATGCCGGCGTTTAGGAAAAGGTACAATATTAGGTGGTAAAGGTAATTTAGATTTATTAGATTTTGTACGACCAATCGTTAGGCTTTTACCCAGTAAATAACGTTTAACACTTTCTGCTGCCTCATGCCCACTGGCTACAGCTTCAACCACGGAAGAAGGACCTTGAACAATATCTCCGCAGGCAAAAACCCCATTAGCGTTGGTAGCTAAAGTTAATTTATCGACATCAATTAAGCCACGAATAGTTTTAATTTTGCTCTTTTCTCCAAGTAAGGATAAGTCGGCTGTTTGACCAATAGCCAATATAATAGTATCGGCCGATAAAATTTTAGTAACTTTTGGGTTGTATTGAGGATTAAAACGATGATTATGATCAAAAACCTGTGTGCACTGTATTAATTCAATGCCTTTAACCTTATCTTTTTCTCCAAGAAAACGTTTAGGACCCCAAGAAGGGTTAATAATTATCCCCTCTTCTAAAGCCTCATCTATTTCCCAACTATGTGCTGGCATTTCAGAACGAGATTCTAAACAAACCAGATTTACCTCTTTGGCTCCTAAACGCTTTGCTGTACGCGCAACATCAATGGCTACATTCCCACCGCCAATAACGACAACTTTGTTTCCTATCTCCGGTTGTTCTTCCAGGGATACACCTTTTAAAAATTGTATTCCGGACAAAATACCTTGGAGATTTGCTCCTTCAATTTCTAAGGTTCTGCTTTTCTGCAAACCAATAGCAATAATAATAGCGTTATATTCTTTCTGCAATTCATCTAAAGTTATATCTTTTCCAACAGCTGTATTAGGAACATATTTAATACCAAAATTAAGAATTCGCTCAGTTTCACGGTTGATTACATCTATAGGTAAACGGTATCTTGGTATACCAGCACGCAACATGCCGCCTGGCTGGCTTAAAGCATCATAAATTGTAACTTGATATCCTTCTAAGGCAAGATCCTGTGCTGCAGTTAAACCTGCAGGGCCAGCACCAATAACAGCTACCTTTTCCTTCTTTTTAGGTGTTTCTGGAACTTGTTTTTGATAATCATAAGATTTCCATCCAAAGTCATAAGCCGCTCTTTTTAAAGCTGCAATAGCAACAGGTTCATCAATTTGCCCACGATTACATTCCAGTTCACAGGGATGATGGCAAATACGACCACAAATACCTGCAAAGGGTAAACGTCGATGAATAACTTCCAAGGCTTCAGCAAACTTTCCTTGTGAGATTAAAGCGACATACCCTTGAACATTAGTTTCAGCGGGACAGGTACTACGGCAAGGGGGAGTTCCCCTTTTGGTAATTAAATATTTATTGGGAACTGCCTGGGGAAACATTTTATGAATAGCTTTTCGTGTTCCAATCCCTTGATTATAATCGTTAGGAACAGATACAGGACAAACCTGTTCACAGTCGCCACATGCAGTACATTCATCAATGTTTACGTGACGTGGTTGTTCACGAATTTTTACAGTAAAATTACCTTTCTCCCCTTCTACCTTTTCTAAGGAAGAACAGGTATGCAAATAAATGTTCGGATGCGTAGAAACATCTGTCATTCGGGGGCCTAACATACACATGGCACATTCATCTGTAGGGAATGTTTTATCTAGTTGCGCCATATGCCCACCAATAGAAGAACTTTCAGTTAATAAATGAACCTGATAGCCTACATTAGCCAGGTCGAGAGCTGACTGTATACCGGCAATACCACCCCCAACAATTAAAACCGAACCAACCGCGGAGGTAGTTTCCTCTTTTTTCACCATAAGTCTCACAACCTTTCTGCTAAGAAGCTATCAGTAACCCATGCTTTTTTTAAAAAGGTATAGGATCAATCAGATGTTTTTTCAACCATGACAAGGAATTAATTCCCAGAGCCAAACCTATGATTTCTGTTATAAAGAAAACTGGTAAAGAATCTGTATCTTGAGGTTGACGACTATCAAGATTAGTCTGACATAAAGGACATGCTGTAACAATAGCTTTGGCCCCAGCATGTTTGGCAGAACCAATTATTTTAGCAACCAATTGCTCCACAATTTTAGGTTGGGATATAGCTAAACTAGCACCACAACATTCATTTTTATGGGGCCAAACTACCGGAGTAGCTCCAACTTGATTTAAAAGCTTGTCCATAAGTTTTGGTTGTTCGGGGTTATCCTCAAAGCTAACTGCCTTAGGTGGTCGGTTTAATAGACAACCATAGTACGAAGCTAAAGGTATACCATTAAAATTTTTACTAATATGTTTTTTTAATAAATCTTGTATTTGAGGATTGTTTAATATTTCTAGAACATGATAAACGTTAATCTGGCCTTGATATGTCCGCCCCATAGTGACTTTTAGATGGTTATTAAGTTTGGTTACTTTGGAATTATTACTTTTCATAAAGACTTGAGCTGATTTTAGAGAACTATAACAAGCAGCACAAGGTACTACTATATCACTGCCATTATTTTCAGCTAGTATTAAATTATATAAAGGAAGGGCATGACTTAAAAAATTATTAATTGAATGACCAGAAGTAGCTCCACAACAACACCAATCATCTAATTCTTGTAGTTTTACCCCTAGAAACTTAAAAATAGCTTCAGTAGAAGCAGAAAACTCTGCTGCAGTAGAATGCAGGGAACACCCAGGGTAGTAACTAAATTTCATACTAACCCTCCTTTTCACCCTGCAGTAATGTATGAAAACGTTTACGATTTTTAATTTTTTTAGGTAATAGGCGTAATTTATTACGGCGAAACATTTTTAAACCTAATGAAACATCTTGTAGATAAGTACCTGTTTTCCTTTTAAAGGCCAACATCATACCTAACTCATGGACTCTTCCATTATTTTTAACTGAAGCGAGAAACGCCTCATGAAAAGTTCTTACTTCTGGGAGGGCTGGTTTTACATTATTAGTAATAGCTTGCTGCTTCAAGGCATCATTAATAGCTGCAATATCAATGCCATTAGGACAACGTGAACCACAGGTATGGCAAGCTGTACACTGCCAGATGGTTTTACTTTCTAAAAGTTTTTCTTCTAAACCTAGTTGGACATAACGTACCACTTGGTGAGGCATAATGTCCATGGCAAAGGTTACAGGACAGCCACCGGTGCACTTATGACATTGGTAACAGCGATTAATGGGCTGGCTTGACTTTTTTGCTACTGAAGAAATAAGTTTAGATGAAGGTATAACTTGTTTTCCAGCCAATATATCCCGCCCTCCTTTTTGTATAAAGATACTATCGTTTTTAACCTATGTAAATTATCTATATAAAGATATATTCATGATGGACTTCCTACTTAAAATAAATTAAAATTTCTTAAACTATAGTACTTTTTAATGTTGTTTTTAATTATAAAGTTAAGTGTTTTTAATATCCATCTAAAATATTTTATCATAACTAAATAAACTAGAAAAACACCATAAATATAAATATCAAATATCAGATGTCATACTTTAAAAACATAAAAAAGTTATGTCGAAAAAAAGGGAATATTACATTTTTAAATCATAATTAGTGAAATTCTACGCCAGACCAACTAATCCTGCTATAATAATATACAATATACAAATCCCCTACTTTAACACTTACCAATATCCTAGTTATTAGTTTTAATTGTGTCAATTAAAATGAACTTTAATCGTAAACTTTTGTAGGAAGGACAATCATTTTATTAAATTAGGGAGGTTTAATAACCTTGGTTAAAACCGATGCTATTTTTACTCCTCACCCAAAACGTTGGATAATACTATTTGCTGTCATGGCTGCAGGAATTATGGGGCCTATAGATGGTAGTGTTGTTAACGTTGCTTTACCAACAATGGCTGATTATTTTAATGTAAGATTAAATGAAGTAGGATGGGTATCTATGGCCTACCTACTGGTCTTAGGTAGCTTAATATTAACTTACGGACGTTTGGGAGATATGTATGGCTTTCGTAAAATTTTGCTCTTAGGAATTGTCTTTTTTACTATTTCTTCTTTGTTTTGTAGTATTGCCACTAATATTTGGATTTTGGTTGCTGCTCGAGTTGTTCAAGCAATAGGTGCAGGCATGTTTATGGCTATGGGACCGGCAATTATAACCTCTGTTTTCCCTCCTTATGAACGAGGCCGTGCCCTTGGAACTAATGGTATGATTATAGCCATAGGTTTGGCTTTGGGGCCAACATTGGGTGGATTTTTAGTAACCATGTTTGGATGGCAATCTATCTTTTTAATAAACATTCCTATTGGAATTATAAGTTTTATTTTATGTAGAAAAGTTGTACCAGAAACAAAAGACTTAAAACCTCAACATTTTGATTTAATTGGCGCTTTATTAGGAATTTTATCTTTAGGTGCTTTCCTTTTAATATGTAGCTACGGTGGAGAATGGGGTTGGACATCAACTATTACAAGAATACTTTCTTTGATTTTTATCATCTGTGCTGTTCTCTTTATTTTTTGGGAACGTAAAGTCAAGCAGCCTATGCTAGATTTAGACTTATTTAAGAATAAAGTCTTTAGTGCCGCCAACCTTGCCGGTTTATTGAATTTTATGTCCCAATCTGCTATGATCTTTCTACTTCCTTTTTATATGCAACAAGTACTGCATTTTTCTCCTAAAGATATCGGTTTGATTTTAACTGTATCCCCTTTATTATTTTTACTGCTAGCACCCATTAGCGGAACTCTTTCAGACCGTTTAGGAACTCGCTGGTTGGCGTTTACCGGACAAGTTCTTATATGTGTGGCTTTATTTTTAATGTCTGAATTAATGGTTACCTCTAAAATAATAGATATTGTTTGGCGGTTAGCTATTTTCGGTACAGGGATAGGTATATTTCAGTCACCTAATAATAGTGCTGTGATGGGTAGTGTGCCACGAAATAGGTTAGGAATTGGTTCGGGTGTCCTAGCAACTAACCGAAATGTAGGTATGGTTTTAGGCGTAGCAATAAGCAGTGGTATTTTTACGTGGCAAAGTACTATTCAATATCAAGCATTAGGACCAGATGGTGCTACTGTAGCTTTCATGAATGGGTTAAAAACCGCCTTTCTGGTATCAACCTTCTTAGCAATAATAGGAGCTATAGCCTCCTTAGTTAGAGGCGAAACTTGAAATAAAAACTCTAAAAAAAGGTATTGATTATAAAGTTAATACATGTTATAATAATTGCGTTTTCGGGATGTAGCTCAGCTTGGCTAGAGCACCTGCTTTGGGAGCAGGGGGTCGCAGGTTCGAATCCTGTCATCCCGACCATAGTAAAACCCGTGACCCTTATGGTCACGGGTTTTTGTTTTATGTTACTTTCAGATATTTTCAAGATTAGTATTAACCAACCCTTATTTAAATCTTGCTGATACCCTCCAATAATTAATGCTAATTTTTATTAACAATTCTTCACCAACAAGATAATAAAAATCTTATATAACCTTAATAAACTTTTCTACCAAATTGGGGTCAAATTGTATACCTGCATAACGCTCAAGTTCTTTTAAAACATCTTTCTTAGGCATGGCTTTACGATATGGCCTATCATTGGTCATAGCATCATAAGCATCTAAAATAGCAAGAACTCGGCATTCTAGTGGAATTTCTTTACCTTTAAGACCTAAGGGATAGCCTTTTCCGTTCCACCATTCATGATGTTTAAGAATTAAATCAGCTATATGAGATAGTTCTGGTACTGACCGAGCAATTCGGTGGCCTATATCGCAATGACGTTGCATTTCTTTTTGTTCTTCAGGAGTTAATCGACCTTTCTTAAAAAGAATTCTATCAGGTATACCAATCTTACCAATGTCATGAAATTTGGCCAATAGTCGCATACTATTAATTCTTTGACCATAGAAGCCTAAGGATTTTCCCATACGTTCTACTAATGATTTCAATCTATCAACATGTCCTTCAGTAATAAAATCTCTTGCGTCTAACATTTCTTTAAAAGATTTAACAATAGCATTTCTAGAACTTCTACCGTTAAATAACTTTTCCCGATACATATTGTTATCTGCTTCTTTAAAGACTTCACTTAATTTTATATATCGGTTATTTGTTGAAGCAAAACCAACAGATATACTAATGGGAAGTTCGGGATTTGATAAATTATACCTTTGAATTGCTTTTTTAATTCTTCGGTAGGCTTTCTCTAAATTCTGGTAAGTATTATTTAAAAGTACCGCAAATTCATCGCCACCAATACGCGCTACGAAGTCAGATTGCCTAAAGGAATTTTTTATAATTTTTGCAGCATCAACAAGTAATTTATCTCCAGCACTATGTCCCATAGTATCGTTAACAAGTTTTAATCCATCAACATCACAAACAAGTATACCTACTGGATAACTCTGGCTCTTTTCAAGTTCACACATTTTTTCTTCAAAAAAAGCTCTGTTGTATATACCCGTTAAAGTATCATGATAATAATAATAACGTAAACGTTTTTCCATTAACTTGCGCTCGGTTATATCTCGGACGATTTTTAAATAAACCCGTTCATTACCAATTTCAACGCCACCTTGAGAACTAACTTCTACAGGAAATGTACTACCATCTTTACGACGGTGAACTGCTTCATAAATAATCCCCTCTTCTCGGTTTCCTTCCTGTAATTCATTGCCGTCTGATGACACACGTAAATCATTAATTGTCATATTGAGTAGTTCTTCCTGTGTATAACCATAGGTTTTAACAGCAGCATTATTTGCTTCAAGTATACGATGATCACTATCACGAACAATCAAAATAATATCATGGGCATTATTAGACAAAAGCTCATACTTTTTTAATACCTCTTCTGCTTTTCTAAGTTCAGTAACATCACGGGCTATTTCCGAAATACCAATCAAGCTTCCATAATTATCTTTTATTGGTGATATGGTGGAAGATATATAGATTTTTTTACCATCTTTTCGCACACGTATTTCCCTATACAATCGAACACGTTTACCTTGTTTTATATCCATAATTAGTTGTTGAACTTTATCAAAAGAAGCAAAAGGAAATAAAATAAATATATGGGAACCAATTATTTCATCAAAGGAATAGCCAAATATCTTCTCTGCTCCTTTATTCCAGCTTGTAATTTTACCTTCTAAATTCATACCGATTATTGCATCACTAGAAGATTCTACAATTAATGCTAATTGAGCAAGGGATTTTTCTAAATATCTTTGTTTGGTTAAGCGGTCAAAATCCATAAGGCTCCCACCTTACCATCTATAAATTCTTTTATATTTAGGGAATATGTATTTAAATGGTAAATTCCTAGGATAGGTATCATCCAATAATATTATAGCATGGTATTATTTTACAACAAAAAATATTTTTAAGTTTTTCATTTAACATAGTTTTTATTCCGTTTTATATATGAAGATATAATCAGTGCTATAATAAATTTATTAAAAGAAAATACACTAAATAATATATGATGGAATATTTATTTAAAAGTGTTAAAAAATTTCAAGAAATTATTACCAAAGTAGCTCTTTATAAAAGGAACAAAAATTTATAAATAATAAAAACCCATAATAAGGATTATGAATGATTAAAATGGGAAATTTCTTCGACTATTAATGACCTCAATTAAATTTTATCTATAAAAATTTATTATAAATTGCAATATTAAATGCAACACTTAGAAAGAAATTACAATGGTATAGGTTCAAAATGGTTTTATGCAATTTTATAGAGCTCTTCCTGAAATCGTTTTCCGGGAGTTTTATACCCAAGAATCTTACGTGGAAGCTGGTTACACCAGTTTTGTATACGTTGAATGCTATCAGGTGAAAAATCCTTTATCGCTTTTCCTTTGGGTATAAACCGACGAATTAGTCCGTTATGGTGTTCATTCGTACCCCGTTCCCAGGAAGAACAGGGAAGAGAGAAATATGCTTCACAGTCCCATTCTTGCAGGATTGTGGACAGGGCAGCAAACTCTGAGCCATTATCAGCAGTTATACTACAAAAGATTTGTGAGAAGCGTTCGCCGAAGAGGTTTTTTAGTTCAGTAAGTTTCATTTTCACTGATTGCCTGCTTTTTGCTTCTAAGAGAAACAAATATTCATGACGGGTCATGCGTTCAGTTAAAGTCAAAA
>JASKKH010000058.1 GCA_030154265.1 Clostridia bacterium | reverse complement strand
TTTGCGCGCTGGGGAGGAGAAGAATTTATAATCCTTTTGCCTGAAACTTCCTTGAATAATGCAGTTGAACTGGCTGAGGAACTAAGAGAACAAATAAGTACAATGGAATTGCAAGGAATAGGGGATGTAACAGCAAGCTTTGGAGTAACTGAATACAGTGACACCGATACTATTGACACAGTTCTTATTCGGGTAGACAACATGCTTTATGAAGCAAAGGGTGAAGGAAGAAATTGTGTAAAGAGCGAATAAAAAAATGGAAATAAAATATAAAGTGGGAGGAGGATAAAAAGAGAGGCTTGTAATAGAGCCTCACTAAAAGAACTATGGAGGAAAGGGAAAATAAAAAGAATATTCTAGTAGTAGATGATTCTGTATTAATACGGCTTATGGCTAAAAATATATTAGAGGCAGAAGGATATAACGTTGAAGCTGCAGCTACCGCTGAAGAAGCAATATTGAAAGTAAAAAATAGAGAAGAATTATTTGATTTAGTAATTGTAGACATTAATCTGCCGAATCAGAATGGTTTTGAATTCATAAGGAAATTAAAGTCAGAAGAAAAATACAGAGGCATCCCGGTAATGATATTGAGCGCAGATGCTACAGCACCTTCAATTAGACAGGCAGTAGAAGCTGGTGCAGTAGAATATCTCATTAAACCCTTTAAAGCAGCTGAGCTTGTAAAACGTGTAGTAAAGCTAATAGGATATGTTAAAGAAGAAGAACACTATCCGGAACTTAAAGAGCTGCTGAAAAAAGAAATAAATCGGGCAAAAGAGGCAATGAAAATCTTTCTTTAGTGTTGGCACAATACAACGGGGAAATCAAAATTGAAATTTCAAAAATAGCAGATCAGCTAAAGAACAAACTTCGTGACATAGATACAGTATTTGAGGTTGATAAAAATACGCTGGCTTTAATTCTTCCTGTTACAGGAGCTGATGGCGCAGCGGTTGTAAGAAAGAAAATTAAAAGTGAGCTGCCGGGTAAGTGGCATTTTTGCATATGTACATATCCTGATAACGGGAAAAATGAAGAAGAGATAATTAATTTTGCAAAAGAAAGCTTAATGAAAGAAATATCAGATTCAGGTTAAAAAACAGGGGAAACAAAGGAAATATAAAATGAAAAGAACTGTATGTTACTGTTTCATTGTGCATAGATATAAAAATTTACAGATCCTTTTATTAATTTACATTACAAAAATAAAGGAAGTTTTTAAGATGTGATTAAAATACTTCTAATAGAAAGGGGATTATTTTTATAAATGAATAAAAACAAGAAGGTTATAATTGCAACGTTTATATTTGCTTTGGCAATAATTATAGGACTTCTGGAAAGAGAAAAAATCTTACAAAAGTTTTTTTCTGTTCTTTTGGTACTTGTAATTTTTGCTACGATATGGGATATATACGATGTATTTAAAGCTAAAAAACATTTTGGACAAACAAAATGGAATATCAAAACTAATAATAATTTCTTGGCGTTAGCAATAAGTGTATATGTCATTTTAATAGTAGCAAGTGCCAATACTAACTTAAAGGATACATTACATACAAAACTTCTTGCAATGGCTTTTATAGCCGGGATAGCTTATTTGGTTCGTTCACTAATGCCAAACGGAATTAACGAAAAAGGTATAATGCACTGGGGAGTATTTCACACGTGGGATGATATTGATAGCTATAGTTTTACAGATAAGTACCTTGTAATTACTTTAAAACCGAATAATAAGAAAATTACATTCATTGTTGACAAAGATGAAAAAGAAATGATAAAGAATTTTTTAAAAGAAAAATTTAAAAAATAAGGAGATAGATCAAAATGTTAAAGCTTATTATACAAGCCCTATTTTCAGGTGTAGTCTTCATATTTTTACTATTTTTCTTATCTGAAAAAGCGAGAAATGATTATAAGAAAAGAGGTTTAAAACCTTTTATTTACATGTTTTTAGTTTATGTTGCAGTAGATATTTTTATTGGATTAATCATCAAGTAAGAAAGTAAAATTATAAAAGTAAGGAGAGAAAATAATGGCCATTAAAAAAAACACTATAAAGTTACAAGATGTTTTTCTTTCACAGGTTAGGAAAGAAAAAGTATCCGTAATAATTTATCTACTTAGAGGCATTCCATTAACAGGAATTATTAAGGGATTTGATAATTATGTAGTTGTTTTAGAAACAGAAGATAGTCAGGAAATAAAAATTTTAAAAAGTGCAATTTCTTCAATAGTATTGACTAAACCTATTATTTTTATGTAATCGGATAACAATGTTAGCTGAAATATCTTCGCATGTAACTTTTAAAATTATTTGCACTTCCAGATGCGATTGGAACAGTTGTTTGCGTAAGTTATAAGTATATTTTAAGCACAATCTTTTCGATTAATTTATCAATAACCAAGAAATAGTTATTTTTAAAATTTTATGGGAAAGAAAGGGACTTTTATTGTTGATACCTGATAGCTGGTAAAAAATAGATGAGCAGATTTCAAAAAACAAATTTTTAGCTGAGCTATAAAATTTAATAAACTTGTATTTATCTTCTTCAAGGGAGGATTGAACATCATCGTAAATATCTGAAAAAGAAAGTTGTTTAGTTTTGATTTTCATAGGATTTCCTCCATTTCTTTTTTGGGATTTGGTTCTCTATATAAATTCGACGAAAGTGGAGGAATTCCTTTGAAAGTATATAGCAGAATCCCTTAATCCATAAGGATTTTGGGATTCTGCAAAGACCTAATATAAATACATCTTTATGGAGGTGTCAAAATTGAAGCAATCAAAATTTTGGAAAGTTTTAGCAATGGTATTTTTAATTCTTCTAAATATTAACATTACAAAAGCTTTTGCTGAAATTACAACTGATATTAATATTTCTGAATACGAACAATTATTACAAAATACATGCTACTATGCCACTGCTAATCCTATAAATAATCCTCAAATAAAAATCAATTATCAAATTGAAAAAAATCAACTATTATTTACATCCATGAGTATTAGTAATGATGGTACTCTTTATGCTGGTACATTCGCAGGTAAATTATATGCTTTTAACCAAGATGGAAGCATAAAATGGAGCAAGCAATTAGAAAAATTAGGATACAGTATTTTTATAGCATATAAAGATGGAATGATATATGCAACATCTGGTCTTGGAAATGTTTATGCAGTTGATCAAAACGGTAATATTAAATGGACATTAAATATAGGACAAGGTTTTTTGGGAAGTCCCGTTGTTGATAAAGATGGTAGTCATATTTATATTGCATATTGGGACAAAAACGGAGATAAAATATATTCAATTACAAAATTAGGCATAAGTGATTTTCAAACTAATCTCGATACTAATTCACCTCTAACACACATTGTACTAGATCCCCAAAAAGATATATTATATGTTGGTTCAGATGATGGGAAGTTATATGCTATAGATCTTTCCATTGTCGTCAATTTTAATAATACAATGTCTATGCCAGGAAATGTTATATGGAAATATCAAGTAAATAATAAAATTTCAGATCTTATGGTTGATAATAATAGTATAGTTTATTTTACAGCTGGTAATATATTGTATGCATTAAAGCCTGATGGATCTCTTAATTGGAAATATAACCTGCCTGATGGTGTTCCTAATACAATAGCAACAGATAATAACACAATTTACATAGGTTCTAAAATAGATAATACAAATTTAAATCAAACAACAAACAATGCAAAAATTTATGCACTTGCAAATGATGGAACATTGAAATGGATATATCAAACTGGAGACAAAAACATTTTACGTATCGCAATTGATAAAAATGGCAATATCTACTTTACATCATATGACAGTATAAAGTTTAAATTATCTTCAATTACGCCAAATAGTACTGAAAGATGGACAATTTCAAATTCAACATGGAATCCGTTTATTGTTTTTGGTATTGGTGGTATGGATAAAAATAATTTATATTTAGATTTAGGAAATGAGATTTCAATAATTTCAGATAAATCACATAGTGCAATTCAATTATGGATTGGGAAAAATTATTATATGAAAGATGGCAATAAATATACAATGGATGTAGAACCTTTTGTTGATAATAATGGCAGAACCATAGTACCACTTCGCTTTGTCTCTTATGCATTAGGTTTATCGCAAGACAATATAAGTTGGGATGAAAATACTCAAACTGCTACTATAAACTTTAATAACAAGATTATAAGATTTACTATCGGTAAAAATATTTATACAATAAACGGAATTGCCTATACAATGGATACAGTACCTATTAGTAAAAATGGACGGGTAATGTTGCCTGTTAGGTATGTTGTCAATAGTTTAGGATACAATATTTCTTTCGATCCTCAAACTCAAATGATAACTATAACTATCCAGCAATAAATTAACAATAGTAACTAGAGGTGCGTATATTTGATACATTATAATTCAGTTCATAGATTTAGAAAATAAAAAAACTTTAACCGAATATAAACAAGAACTTACCTCAGGCAGGCTCAAAGCCTGTCTTTTATATAAAGCTCCTGTTTTCAAAGAGAAAAAACAGGAGCTTTTATTTTCTTTTTTAACACAAATTTAACAAAAAGTTTCATGGAAAGACTAAACTTAATAAAGAATTTATCGAAATAAATAGTATAAAATAACACAAAAGGATGGATTTATATGAAATTCATACCCAAAGAAATAAAAATAAAAGGCAAAATACTGGTTCTTCCGTATGATCAATATCCTGTTGATGAAAATGAAGAGGGATTTTTTGTTCTTGATTTTTCAAGAAGATTTGAAGACCCTGACCTATCAAAACTTCCGGTTTTGCCTGTCAGAGTTTCTTCAAAGCAGGAAAGATATCTAATCAAAAAATACAACGTAATACTGGGGGAGTTTAAAGACATATGATAAATATAAACTTCAAAACAAATTACAAAATTATACATTTCACGAATGAGATAGGCAAATATATGGCAGGTGGTATAGCAACATACATAGATCAATTATACAAACACCATACGGAAGACACAGGATTTGTCCATTTCTATGATGATGAGACACTTGCTGACATAAGAATAGAATCATATCCCGGCATAAAAGACATATTATCAGTTTCATACAAAGAAATAGGAAGACTAAAAGAGCTAAACTTCCAGATAGCCGTAGTTCACTTTTACGGTTTGAGTTTTATAGCAGATGAAGAAATACTAAAAAATAAAAAATTGATATATGTAGTCCATTCAGTTCCAACGACAGAACCATATACAATAGAAGATCCATTTGGAGGCAATTATCAAATACAGAAAGACTTTGAAACACTGTCTTACAGAGCAGATGCAATGGTTTGCGTGTCAGAGGCAGAAAAAGAAAAATTAAAAACGCTTTATCCCGAACTAGAAAACAAGATTTACGTTATACACAATGGAATGGAATTTGACAGCGCAGATAGTATAAAAAGAAGCATAAAACCAACCAGAAGAAACTTTGGCTTTATAAGAAGGCTTGACTACAGAAAAGGGCTTTTAGAATGCATAAAAGCATTTAAAAAAATAGATGGAGAACTTCACATTGCCTGTGACAATCAGGATCCTTTTTACCTAAGCACAATACTTGACTATATTGAAGCTGCAGAAATGCAAAATAAAATACACTTTTATGGATGGTGCCATGGCGAAAGGAAAAAAGCATTTCTAAATTCACTTGATGCCCTTATAATTCCTTCGCTTTATGAGCCTTTTGGGTATGTAGTGTTGGAAGCAATAAACACAAAAACTCCAGTAATAACAAGCAGAAACGGGGGAATTTCTGAAATTATAGGGGGGTACAAATACACCTTTGACCCTTATGAAGAAGGAGAAATAGAAAAAGCAATAAAGACATTTCATGAAGATACAGTAGAAGAAATAGAAAAAGAAATGGAAAAACTTTGTAAAAGAAAAGAATTTTTTACAGCACAGAAAATGGTAGAAAAGTATACAAATTTATTCAACTCTCTCTTATAATGTACATTATACGCCAAAACACTGGCGTGTAATTAATAAATCAATACAAACTCAGAAAGAGAGGTGAGATATGTAGATTTTCTTATTGACCGTATAACAAAAGAAAAATAAAATAAGGGAGAGGAGAAAATGTATGCATTAGAAGCAGGAGGAAGTTACAAAACCTCAACAGTTTCGACAAAACAAAGCGGATACCTATCAAAAGGTTCTAGAGGAGAAGACGTAAAGGCAGTACAGCAGGTATTAAACAAACTGGGATATGCTACAGGTGGAGTTGACGGTATATTTGGGAAAAGCACAGATGCAGCAATAAGGGCTTTTCAAAAAGCGAATGGACTCACCCCAGATGGAATAATAGGTCCCCAGACACTTAAGGCACTAACAAAAGCAGCAAACAACATATCAAGTGCAAATGAAGCACCAAAAGCAAGTACAGCATCGACGCCTGTAAAACCTGTAACATCAAGTAGCGGTAGTACAACACCTGTGCAGCAGAAAAGCTCAAACATTTATCAAGCATCGCAAAACACATCAAATACAAAAACAGCAGGCACATCATATGTAGCTCAAACAAGCACAAATAAGAGCTATAATGGGAGTACAACTCCGGTGCCATCAAATTCTGTTACAACCAATACGGTAGTATCGAACAAAACATACTCAAGCAGTGCAAGTACAGCTCCTGCATTAAATGGAAGTACCACAGCAAAGTCTGTATCTATAAGTACGATACCTATATCAGCAGGAGGAAGTGTGACAACCGTATATAAAAATGCAAGTGCATCACCTTCTGTTATTCCTGCAGGAGGTAGTACCACACCAAGTTCAGCAAAAAATAATGCTGCAATAACAGCCTATACAGCATACAGCAAAAGTGGAAGCACAACGCCTGTGCAAACGAATGGAAGCCCTTATCCATCATATCTTAAAAGCGCCAGTACAACGCCATACATATCGGCAAGCACCACACCGGTGATATACAACAAAAGTGGTAGCACGACACCAATAGCAGGGGGAAGTACAACACCAAAATTAAATATAATTGCCGGGCAAATAGATGGAAGTACAGCACCACAAAATTATAAAATATACGATAAAAATGGACAGATAACAACAAACCAGCAAAATGTAAATACAGTAACAGTACTAAAAAATTTTGGAGAAGGCATAGGTGATGCAGTAGTTGACACATTAAAAGGGATATGGACAATAGCAACGCGTCCAGTAGAGACTGCAGAAGGGATAGCCTATACAGTAACCCATCCTGTTGAGGCAGCAAATGCAATAAAAGAGGACGCAATAAAGACATATAACGACTTTAAAACAGGGGATGCAAATACAAAATCAAAGATAGCAGGAAGAATAGTAGGGGAAATAGGATTAGCAGTAGTAGGGACGAAAGGGATAGACAAAGGGATTAAAGTAGTAAAAGAGGCAACAGTATTGGCAGGAACAGCAAAAGCAGCGGAAGCAACAGTAGATGTAGCAAAAGCAGGGAAAGCGGTGGGAGTTGCAGAAAAAGCCATAAAGAATGTTTCTTCAAGTGCTGAGAAAGTAGAAGCAACAACTGTAAAAGAAGCCACTTCAAGCCCATCAAAAGTTGCCTCAAAATGGCTTGACGAAAATGGCAAACCTATATGGCCTCCAAATGATGGATTTGAAGGTACACCAGTTAAGAGGGTATTCAAACCAGGAGAGAGATTTGATAGATATGGAAAAGAGATAAATGGATATTTTACAGCACCAGTAGGGACGCCATTTGAAATGAGATCACTGCCTCCAGAAGTTAAAGTAACTGCAAGTTATCATGTATATGAAGTAGTAAAGCCATTTGAAGCATTAGAAGGTAAGACAGCTCCATGGTTTGACCAGCCGGGAGGAGGGATACAATATAAAATGCCAAAGACGATAAAAGAATTAATAAATGAAGGATATATAAGGGAGGTAAAAGTAAAATGAATGTACAAGAATTAAAAGAAAAACTAATACAAGCAGGAGTAATAGACATTTGGTGGAGTATACCAGGACATTTTGAGCCTTTTGGTATCTTTTGGTTAGAACAAAACAATGA
>JASKKH010000005.1 GCA_030154265.1 Clostridia bacterium | reverse complement strand
TTTAAAAGTACGTACGGTTGTGTTATGCTTTTGTATAAGAGCCATAGCTGAAACCTCCGTATGTATTTGATTCGACACCAATATCATACTAGGTTTCACACTGTGGTTCTACTTTTTGGGCTTGTTGCATTTCATTTTACAATTAACATTACTTTTATTTACTTGCTCAAAGCAATTGTTATGTGCTATACTTACATTTGGTATTTATTACACACGCACCTAAAGGTAGGAGAAGTGCCCAGTGGGCGGTCCTTTTACCTGATGAAGGTAGCGGCGGGTTAAAACTATCGGAGGTGTATTAATGGCTATAATTTCGATGAAACAACTACTGGAGGCTGGAGTTCATTTTGGTCATCAAACCAGAAGATGGAATCCGAAAATGGCTCCATATATTTTTACTGAACGTAATGGAATTTACATTATCGACCTTCAGCGTACCGTAAAAAAGATTGAAGAGGCTTATAACTTCATCCGTGATTTAGCTCGTGATGGAGGAAAAGTTTTATTTGTTGGAACTAAAAAGCAGGCACAGGAATCAGTTAGAGAAGAAGCCGAACGTTGCGGAATGTACTATGTAAATATTCGTTGGTTAGGGGGTACTTTAACCAATTTCCAAACCATTCGCAAACGCATAGATAGGTTAAAAGCTTTAGAGCGGATGGAGGAAGATGGTACTTTTGAATTGTTACCCAAAAAGGAAGTTGCTCAGTTAAAAGGAGAACGAGAAAGATTAGAGCGGTTCCTTGGTGGTATTAAGGAAATGAAGAAATTACCTGATGCTCTTTTTATTATTGATCCACGTAAAGAAAGAATAGCTGTAGCAGAGGGAAGAAGGTTAGGTATTCCCATTGTTGCTATTGTAGACACCAACTGTGATCCTGATGAAGTTGATTATGTAATACCAGGTAATGATGATGCTATTAGGGCTGTACGTCTATTGACTGGTAAAATGGCAGATGCTGTTATGGAAGGAATCCATGGACAGGAACAAACTGAAGAAGCTGTCGCTGAATAAAGAATTTAAAAGCGTAGGGTTATACCTACGCTTATATATACATGAATATTATTAGAGGAGTGAAAATATGATTACTGCCTCAACCGTTAAAGAGTTAAGGACCCGTACCGGGGCAGGTATGATGGATTGTAAAAAAGCTTTACAAGAAGCTAACGGTGATATGGAGAAGGCTATTGAATTTTTGCGTAAGATGGGTTTAGCTACAGCTGCTAAACGCGCAGGAAAAGAAGCAAGTGAAGGTTTAGTTCATGCATACATTCATGGTATTGGTCGTATCGGTGTTTTAATTGAAGTTAATTGTGAAACAGATTTCGTGGCTAAAACAGATGATTTTAAGGAACTTGTACATAATTTAGCAATGCAAGTGGCTGCTGCTAAACCTACATATATAAGTCGAGAAGAAGTTCCTGAAGAGGTTGTGGCTAAAGAAAAGGAAATATTAAAAGAACAGGCCTTAAATGAAGGGAAGCCTGAAAAAGTTATTGATAAGATTATCGAAGGTAGACTAGAGAAATTTTACCAAGAGAACTGCTTGTTAGAACAACCTTTCATCAAAGATGCTGATAAAACGGTTCAAGATATAATTAATGAAAAAGTGGCCAGCTTAGGGGAAAAAGTCGTTGTTCGTCGTTTTACAAGATATGAAGTGGGGGAAGGTTTAGAACAGTCTTAAAGAGAGGAAAATAAACCGGAAGAAAAAAGAGCACTTTTGTGCTCTTTTTTAACTAAACAAAGAGGAATTTAAATGATAACGTAGAAAGTAATTCAGGAAGGTACGGGGGTATATATATAAGAATGAAGGAACCTAAGTATAAAAGGGTAATATTAAAGCTTAGTGGTGAAGCACTTGCCGGTAAGCGTGGTTTCGGAATAGACCAAAATGTAATTTCTTCCATAGCCAGTCAAATTAAAGAAGTCAGGGATTTAGGTACTGACGTAGCTATAGTTGTAGGAGGAGGGAATATTTGGCGGGGAGTTAAGGGTAGTGCAGAAGGTATGGATAGGGCAACTGCCGATTATATGGGTATGCTGGCGACAGTAATTAATTCCCTTGCCTTACAAGATGCCTTGGAAAGCCAAGGAGTAGATACTAGGGTTCAGACAGCTATAGAAATGCGTCAAATTGCAGAGCCATATATTCGCAGGCGTGCTATACGTCATTTAGAAAAAGGAAGAGTTGTTATTTTTGCTGCAGGTACCGGTAATCCTTACTTTTCTACTGATACTACTGCTGCATTAAGAGCGGCAGAAATCGAAGCCGATGTTATTTTAATGGCTAAGCGTGTTGATGGTGTTTATGATTCAGATCCTGAAATTAACCCTGAGGCTAAAAGATTTAAAGATTTAAATTACTTAGAGGTATTAAATGGCGGTCTAGGGGTAATGGATTCAACTGCGACTTCTCTTTGTATGGATAATAATATCCCAATTATAGTTTTTGGCATCAAAGAAGAAGGTAATATACTAAAAGCAATTCTAGGCGAAGACATAGGTACCTATGTAGGGAGGGTGGATTAATGCTGGATGAAATAATAAAAGAGACAGAACAGAAGATGCAAAAAGTAGTTGAAGGTTTGCGTAAAGAATTAGCCTCCTTAAGAGCCGGGAAAGCAAACCCCTCTTTATTAGAAAAAGTTTTAGTAGATTATTATGGTACTCCTACACCTCTTAATCAACTTGCCTCTGTTTCGGCACCAGAAGCTCGCCTTTTGGTTGTCCAACCTTGGGATCGTAATATTCTCCCAGACATAGAAAAGGCTATTTTGAAATCTGATTTAGGTCTTACGCCGTCTAGTGATGGAACAATTATACGTATTTCTATTCCCCAACTTACAGAAGAAAGACGTACAGAATTAGTTAAGGTAGTTAGGAAGAAAGCTGAAGAATTCAAAGTCGTGATTCGCAATATAAGGCGGGAAGCAAACGATAAGTTAAAAGCACAAGAGAAAAATAAGGCTGCTTCTGAGGACGAAATTAAACGTTTACAGGATAAAGTTCAGAAGATTACCAACCAATATGTTAAAGATATCGACAAAATACTAGCTAATAAAGAAGCGGAGGTTATGGAGGTATAAGCTGAGTTTGAAAATGGATAATTATTTAGGCTTAACTTATCCTGAAGTTAAGAAAGAATTAATTCTCGAAGGTTTTGAGATAACGCATAAAACATTTACGGGATCACAACCTCCTAATCCTGTTAACGAAAAACAAGTGCGTGTAGTTCGTATAAGTCAAATGGGACCCAGCCAGGTAAATCTGGTTTTGGCCTATTTTGATATTTAGAATTGTGAAAGGAGGTGGAATAAGAAAATGGCACATAGAATAATACCTGAAGAATGCTTAGCATGTGGCGTTTGTGCTGGTGAATGCCCAAATGGGGCTATATCAGAGGGTGATAATTGTTTTGTTATCGATCCGGAATCCTGCACTGATTGTGGTTCATGCATGGATGCTTGTCCTAATGAAGCTATAGTATCAGAATAAGTTAACTACTCCCCCTCTATAGAGAGAGGGGGGTTGTTTTATAGTTTTTATTTAGGAGGGGAACTTGTGATTGGTTTCCTGACAAAAGATCGAAAATCAAAAAAGATTAAAGAAAAACAATTAGATCCAAAGCGTTTGCCTAAGCACGTAGCAATTATAATGGACGGAAATGGGCGTTGGGCTAAAAAAAGGGGGCTACCCAGGATAGCAGGTCATAAAGCAGGAGTAGAAGCTTTACGGGATATTGTACGGGCATGTGTAGATTGGGGTATAAAGATTTTAACTGTATATGCATTTTCCACAGAGAATTGGAAACGGCCCGAAGAAGAAGTAAATGGTCTAATGAATTTATTAGTAGAATATTTACGACGAGAATTACTTGACCTAAAACAAAAAGGGGTTCAAATCCGGTCCATTGGTCGCTTGGAAGGTTTACCAACGAAGGCAGAGAAGGAATTAATTCAGGCTGAAAAAGAAACTGTTGATAATAATAAATTAATTTTAAATCTAGCAATTAATTATGGAGGTAGGACAGAATTAGTTGATGCCTGTAGGAAAATTGCTTATGAAGTAATTGAAGGCAAGCTTAAGCCTGAAGAAATTGATGAGCAAGTGATTAAAAATGCATTGTATACTAGAGAACTTCCGGATCCTGATCTCTTAATACGGCCTTCGGGCGAATTACGCATTAGTAATTTCTTGCTTTGGCAACTTGCTTATACTGAATTTTGGATTACGGATATTTATTGGCCGGATTTTCGGCGAGGCGATTTATATCAAGCTTTAGTGGATTACCAGCAGCGAGAAAGAAGATTCGGAGGTCTAAAAATTTAAACCATTGGTGGTGTGGATATGCTGGGTACCAGGATATTGGTAGCCCTAGTAGGTAGCCCTTTATTACTAATAGCTGCTTATTTAGGTGAGTGGTGGCTGAGCTTATTGGTTGCCATGCTAACCTTTTTTTGCTTGAAGGAGTTTTATTCCTTGGTTTCCCGCTTAAAATTAAAACCTTTGTTACCTGTTGGTTTTTTAGGTTGCGTATTTGTTCTAATTATTACATATCTTAATAGAGATATGGCAAGTTGGCTTGGAAGTGGATTATCGGTATCATTATTAGTTATTTTTTTAATATTTTTTCCCCGTATTGGAATTGGTGATTTAGCGGCAACCTTGTTAGGAATATGGTATATAGGCGTTTCTTTAGCTTATTTGCCATTAATTCGTTTTTTACCTTATGGTATGGGTGGATTAATTTTAACTTTTCTTTTGACCTGGGTCAACGATACTGGAGCATATTTCAGTGGCCGATTATTTGGACGTTATCATCCCTGGCCTAATCTAAGCCCTGGCAAAACATTGGCGGGAGTTTTTGGTGGCTTAATAGGAACTATTATTCTAGCTTTGGTTTTAGGCCCATTGCTGATACCTGTTCTCAATAAATTGTTACTAATAGGACTTGCAACTTTAGTATCTATTGCTGCACAAGCGGGAGATTTAATTGAATCAGGATTTAAGCGTAAGGCTAATATAAAGGATAGTGGAGATATTTTACTAGGGCACGGAGGTTTTTTAGATCGTTTTGATAGTTTGCTCCTTGTAGCACCGGTGGTATACTATTATCTGGTTTTCTTTTTACCTACATAGGAGTGAATCCTTTGTTAGATTTAAATGGCCGTTTTAGACAGCTTTTCCAAACATTACTTATAGGATTAATGGTTACGATTTTGTTTTTATTACTATTTTATTATGTACTTCCTGCTACCAGTGTAACCATTAATATTCTTATTCCCGTAATTGCACCGTTTTTATTGGCAGCCTTATTAGCAGCTATTATTGATCCTATTGTTAATCTAATTGAGCAAAGATTAAGCTTGAATCGTGGATGGGCGGTAATTTTAACACTTTTAATTGTAGTGGCAATTCTTAGCATATCATTATTTTATTTAATTACTAATTTGATAATTGAGCTGGAAAAATTGGCATTAACTTTACCTAAGCAGGTAAAATTATTAACCATCATTATTCAAGATTATTTGTATGGTCTTCAAAATTTCTATTTTGCAGGCAACTTACCACCGGATATTTTAGAAGCACTGCAGTCTTTATTCGATAATGCTGCTGTATCTTTGAAAAAGCAACTTGTTTTAACTGTGGAGTTATTGATTAATTTTATTAGTTTACTTCCACATGTATTTATCTTTGTAATTATAACTTTTATATCTACATATTTCTTCAGCCTAGATAAAAATTATATTTTCCATACCATATTAGGAGTTTTAAATCCTTATTGGCAAGAAAGATTGAGTCGAGTTTCTAGTTCTGTTGGAAGGGCAATAGTCGGTTTTTTAAGAGCAGAAATCTTATTAATTAGTTTACAGATGACCCAAACTATTATCGGATTTTTAATATTGAAAGTTGACTATACTCTGACTTTAGCTTTTCTTATTGGTTTGGCTGATTTATTACCAGTTGTAGGTCCAGGGATAGTTTTTATTCCCTGGGTCATTATTGAATTTGTTTTTGGACATTTTGGTATGGGTTTAGCTTTATTGATTTTATATGCTTTTATTATTATCCTACGACAGGTATTACAACCTAAATTAGTAGCCATTAACATAGGACTTCATCCTTTAACTACATTGGTTGCTCTTTATGCTGGTTTGAAACTTATGGGAATTGTTGGTCTGGTTTTGGGACCTTTACTTATAGTGATTTTAAAAGCTTTTTTTAATTCGGGACAGGAGGTTACTAAATAATTGGCCAAAGAAATAGTTGTTTTGGGTTCAACAGGTTCAATAGGTAGGCAAACTTTAGATGTTATAGCATCATATCCTGAGCATTTTAAGGTTGCTGCTCTTGTTGCCTTTAGAAATGTAGAACTTCTTGCAGAACAGGTGTACCAGTTTCGGCCACGATTTGCAGTTGTTCTTGATTCTACTCGAGCTGAAGAATTAATAGCAAAGGTTAAAGATTTAGATGTTGAAGTGTTTACTGGGGAAGAGGGACTTGAAAAAGCTGTAACTATGGAAGGGCCAGAATTAGTACTCGCTGCCATGGTAGGTATCCGTAGTTTATCTGCCATTTTGCTGGCTATGGAAACAGGGAAAGATATTGCCCTGGCAAACAAAGAGGTTTTAGTTACTGCTGGTGATTTGGTTATGGAAAGAGCGCGTGCTTTGGGGAGTAACATTATTCCTGTAGATAGTGAGCATTCAGCTATTTTCCAATGTTTAAACCAAGAAGGTAGGGTAGAAAAAGTAATTTTAACGGCATCGGGTGGACCATTCCGTCAAATGACTTTAAATGAGATGGCAAATGTTACACCTGAACAAGCTTTAAATCATCCTACCTGGATTATGGGACCAAAGATAACTATAGACTCTGCGACTCTAATGAATAAAGGATTTGAAGTAATTGAGGCAAAACACTTATTTAATTTAGATTACAGTCAGATTGAAGTAATAGTTCATCCCCAGAGCATAGTACATTCCTTAGTGCAATATAATGATGGTGCCTTATTTGCTCATTTGGGTCCAGCTGATATGCGTTTACCCATACAGTATGCCTTAACATGGCCCGAAAGATGGGATTTAAATAGTAAGGTTTTAGATCTTGCCACATTAGGACATTTAGATTTTGAGACACCAGACTTTGACCGTTTTCCCTGTCTTAAACTTGCAATAGAGGCAGGTCGTACTGGTGGAACCTATCCTGCAGTTTTAAATGCTGCTGACGAAATTGCAGTGGAGTCTTTTTTAAATGGTGAAATTCCTTTAACAGAAATAAGTAATGTTGTTAAAAATGCTTTAGATAAGCATATACAAGTAAAGGAACCCGATTTAAATCAAATCTTGGAAGCTGATGCCTGGGCTCGTAAAGAGGCACTAGCATTTATTAAAGCTAAATAAAGGAGTTGAATTTAGCCTATGACCATTATCCTGGCTCTGATAATTTTTAGTATACTAATAATGGTTCATGAAGCTGGTCATTTTTTGATGGCTAAACGTGCTGGGATAAAAGTTGAGGAATTTGCCATTGGTATGGGACCTGCCCTTTGGCAAAGAAAAAAAGGAGAAACGTTGTATTCTATCCGTGCTCTCCCTTTAGGAGGATATAACCGTATTGCTGGTATGGAAGGTGATGGCTTCGATGATCCCAGAGGTTTTAACCGCCAACCTGTTAATAGACGTATTGGAGTAATAGCTGCTGGCTCGGTCATGAATTTTTTGTTGGCTTTACTCCTTTTTATGTTTGTTTTTATGGTTATTGGATTACCGAGTAACCAAAATGTTATTGGGCAGGTAGAACCGGGGAAACCTGCAGCTCTAGCAGGTCTTCAGGCTGGGGACCGAGTAGTTCAAATTGAAGGTGTTCCAATAAATACCTGGCGAGAAATGGTTGATATAATTTATCAGCGACCAGGACAAGAAATTACTATGGGTATAGATAGAAATGGCGAGCAACATAACGTAGTCTTAACTCCAATTAAAGACCCTAAGTACGGTGTAGGACTAATTGGGATTACTCCAACTTGGGAAAGGCAGGGATTATTGAGATCGATTATATTGGGGTTTCAAGAAACAATCACTATTACATATCTCATTCTATCTGGTATGGTTCAAATGTTTACAGGGCAGACACCTCCAGAAGTTGTGGGACCAGTTGGTATTATTCAATTAGTGGGAGAGGCAGCTAACTTTGGTTTGGCCAATGTTTTGAATTTCATGGCTGTCCTAAGTTTAGATTTAGGGCTTATAAATTTATTACCTATACCTGCTCTAGATGGCAGCCGTCTCGTGTTTTTAGGTATTGAAGCTGTAAGAGGAAGACCTATAAATCCAGAAAAAGAGAATTATATTCATATGTTAGGCTTTGTGTTACTATTGACTTTACTTATTTTTATAACGTATAAAGATTTAATCCGTATTTTTGGTTGAGGTGACATATGGTTAGTAAGCGTCATGCTACCCGGCGAATATGGGTTGGGAAAGTGGCCATAGGTGACGGAGCTCCTATATCAGTTCAATCCATGACTAACACTGATACTCGGGATATTAAAGCAACTGTGGATCAAATTAGGCGCTTAAAAGCTGCGGGTTGTGAAATTGTTAGGGTGGCTGTTGTCGATCAAGAAGCTGCAGAGGCTGTTGAAAAGATAAAGAAAATGGTTGATATACCTCTAATAGCGGATATTCATTTTGACTATCGCTTGGCTTTAAAGGTCCTTGAAGCAGGGATTGACGGCTTACGATTAAACCCGGGTAATATTGGAGGTCCAGAACGAGTACGCATTGTGGCCAGAGAAGCTAATGCTCGAAATGTACCCATACGTATTGGTGTAAATGCTGGTTCATTGGAAAAAGAAGTTTTAGCATCCCATGGTGGAGTAACTGCGGAAGCCATGGTAGAGAGTGCCATGAAACATATTCGCCTATTAGAGGAAAAAGATTTTTATAACATAAAGGTTTCTTTAAAGGCTTCTGAAGTACCCTTGATGTTATCTGCCTATAGGTTATTAGCAAAAAAAATCAATTATCCTTTGCATTTAGGGGTAACAGAAGCTGGCCGTGGGTTAGATGGAGTTGTAAAATCAGCCATTGGTATAGGTATATTACTAAATGAAGGCATAGGTGATACAATTCGCGTTTCTCTAACTGGGGATCCAGTAGAGGAAGTAAAAGTTGGATTCTCAATTTTGCGTTTCTTAGGTTTACGTAAGCATGGGGTTGAGATAATTTCCTGTCCTACTTGTGGGCGTTGTCAGGTAGAGCTTGAACAAGTAGTAGATAAAGTTAAAGCTGGTCTCGAGGGAATTAAAAAACCGCTAAAGGTTGCTGTTATGGGTTGTGCTGTAAATGGTCCTGGAGAGGCTCGACAGGCTGATGTTGGTATTGCTGGTGGCCCAGGTTTCGGGTTACTTTTTCGCCATGGCAAGCCTGTTCGGAAGGTGTCACAAAAAGATATGGCACAAGTTTTAATAGACGAAGTCAAATGCTTAGTTGCAGAAGAGGGGGAAAAAGATGAGAGCAAGTGAGTTTTTAATACCGACATTAAGAGAAACTCCGGCTGAGGCTGATATAATTAGTCATAAATTACTTTTAAGGGCAGGGTTTATTCGTAAAGCAGCTGCGGGTATATATACATACTTACCATTAGCTCGGCGTGTTTTAGCCAAACTGGAAAGAATTATTAGAGAAGAAATGGATCGTGCTGGTGGCCAAGAATTGTTGTTACCTATCATCCAAACGGCAGAATTATGGAAGGAAAGTGGCCGTTGGGATGTTTATGGTGAAGAAATGTTCAGGCTTAAGGATCGTCATCAACGTGATTTTTGTTTAGGGCCTACCCATGAAGAAATTATTACTTTACTAGTACGTAATGAAATAAATTCATACAAACAACTTCCACTACTTTTATATCAAATTCAAAATAAATACCGTGATGAACGAAGACCCAGGTTTGGGCTTTTAAGAGGTCGAGAATTTATAATGAAAGATCTCTATTCATTTGATAAAGACCAGGAAGGTTTGAATGAAAGTTATATTAAAATGTATGAAGCTTATAAGAATGTTTTTCGTCGTTGTGGTTTAGAATTTCGTCCTGTAGAAGCAGATAGTGGAGCAATCGGTGGTAACTACAGCCATGAATTTATGGCCTTAGCTGAAACTGGAGAAGCCGTATTGGTATATTGCAATGATTGTGATTATGCAGCAAATGTCGAGATTGCTGTTAGTAAGGCAATACCAAAAGAAATTACAGAAAGTCCAGCTCCTTTAGAAGAGATAGCTACACCGGGTAAGAAGACAGTTAAGGAAGTAAGTACTTTTCTTAACATAACTTCGGACAAGCTCATTAAGACGATTTTTTATGAAGCAGATAATCAGATTATAGCTGTTTTGGTTCGTGGTGATCGTGAACTTAACGAAATAAAATTACAAAATCACCTTGGTTGTAAGCATCTTGTGTTGGCTGACGCTGAAAAGGTTAAGAAAATAACGGGAGCTCCGATAGGATATGTGGGTCCGGTTGGATTGGAAGGAATAACTTTTTATGCTGATCTTGAAATACCTTATATGGTCAATGGAATAGTCGGAGCTAATAAAGAAGGTTATCATTATATAAATGTTAATCCAGGTAGAGATTTTGAAATTAATGAGATATTTGATTTGCGTCAAGTAGAGGCTGGAGATCCTTGTCCCCAGTGTGGTTCGGTTTTATCCCAGGCTAGGGGCATCGAGGTTGGACAAGTTTTCCAATTAGGCACCAAATACAGTAAGGCATTAGGTGCTTATTATACTGATCCTCAAGGTAAGGAATGTCCTATAGTCATGGGGTGTTATGGAATTGGTGTCAGCCGTACCATGGCTGCTGCAGTAGAACAGCACCATGACGACAATGGTATTATTTGGCCTTTAAGTATAGCTCCGTTTCAAGTCATTATTATACTAGCTTCTTATAAAGATAGTGAGCAGCGTACAATTGCTGAAAACTTGTATAAAGAATTAAGTGCTAGTGGTATAGAGGTAATATTTGATGATCGTAATGAAAGAGCAGGACAAAAATTTGTAGAGGCAGATCTTATTGGGTATCCACTTCGGTTAACAGTTGGTAAAAAGACAGTAACTCAAGGTACAGTTGATTTAAAATGGCGTAACGAAGATAAGGAAACATCTGTAACTTTAGACGGATTAGCTTCGTATGTAAAAGAGATGATTATCAGGGAGATGGAAAAGTATAAATAGAGGTTGAGCGTTTATGGATGTAAAAGAAGAACTTTGGCAACAGTTAATGAAAAGAGGGGTAATTGAGAAAGTTGAAGTTTTACGGAAAGTCAGAAAATGTTATATATGGCTTTCTTCTAATGATTTAACTTCGGAAGAGATAAATAATTGTTATCAATTCCTAAAAGAAAAATTCCCTGGTATTTCATTTGAGATTAAAAATAATAAAAAGTTGAATAATCAAACTGATTTAGTTTCATTTTGTAGAGATAATAAATCTATTATTTTAAATAAAGTTTCATATATTTTAGGAAATGGAAGTTCTGCTTGGCTTTCAAGTGCTAGACTAGAAATTAACAATAATACACTACAACTAATTTTGCCTGTTTCACTAGCTATAGAGACATTGAAGAGTTGTAATGCAGACATAGTTCTACAAAAGGTACTTAAAGAGTACGGATACAATATTAAAGTTGAGTTAATTGCCGATATAAATTATCATCAGGAAATAACTACTGCTTCAAATGAGCTTGAAACAAAGCAATTAGAACGGGTCCAAAAAGAAGTTTCTGAAACAAATAGTAAAAATAAAAATACAAAAAAATCCGAGCTATTACTTGGTAGCAAAATTGATAAAAATATTTCACATCTTTTAGAACAAATTCAGGAAGAAGAAAAGAAAGTTACTGTTCATGGGGAAGTTTTAAAATATGAAGTACGCAAGTTAAAATCTGGTCGTTTTCTGATAAGCTTTGATATAAGTGATCGAACTGACTCTATTAGTGTTAAAGCTTTCATAAGTGAGGGCCCTTTGGTTGATGGGTGCCTGGCTGTAGGAGATTGGGTTCAGGTACAAGGGCCAGTCCAATATGACCGTTATGACCAGGAATTGGTATTATTAGCCGAGGCCGTTTCCAAAAAAGAATACCCTAGACGTGAGGATCACGCTCCGGAAAAAAGAATTGAGTTACACCTTCATACCAAGATGAGTGCTATGGATGCCGTTACCGATGTAACGGAAGTAGTAAAACAGGCTGCGCTATGGGGACATGAGGCAGTAGCTATTACAGAACATGGCAATCTCCAGTCTTTTCCTGCTGCGGCTGAAGCGGGTAGTAAATACGGAGTTAAAATTATTTATGGAGTAGAAGGTTACCTTTTTGATCAAGATGAACAAAATGATAATAATCAACAGACGTATCATATTATTTTACTAGCTAAAAACCAACAAGGCCTTAAGAATCTATATTACTTAGTCTCTTGTGCTCACATAAATTATTTTTATCGTAGGCCGAGGATACCTAGGGATTTATTACAAAAATACCGTGAAGGCCTTTTACTTGGTACAGCTTGTGAAGCGGGAGAATTAATTCGTAATTACCTTAAAGGTGCTGATGAAGAACGCCTCAAAGAAATTGCATCTTTTTATGACTTTTTAGAAATTCAGCCAGTAGGTAATAATGAATTTTTAATTCGTAAGGGTCAGGTGCCTAATGGTGATGCCTTAAAAGATATTAATAAGAAAATTATTGCTTTGGGGGAAAAACTAAATAAACCTGTTGTTGCAACTTGTGATGTACATTTTTTAAATCCTGAAGATGCTATTTATCGACAAATTTTGCTTGCAGGTCAGGGCTTTGATGATGTACAAGCTCCTCTTTTTTACAGAACGACTGAAGAAATGCTTGAAGAATTTAATTATCTGAAACCAGAAATAGCTAGGAAAGTTGTAATTGATAACCCTAGGCTATTGGCACAGCAAATCGAAGATAACATAAAACCGATCCCTGATGGATTCTATCCACCGGAAATTCCTGGTGCAGAGAAAGAATTAACCCAAATTGTTAAAACTATGGCTAATAATTTATATGGTGATCCACTACCTCAGATAGTAAAAACTCGTTTAGATAAAGAGATGCAGTCAATTATTGGCCACGGTTTTGCTGTGCTATATCTAATAGCACATAAGCTTGTAAAAAAGTCAAATGAAGATGGCTATTTAGTGGGTTCCAGAGGTTCAGTTGGTTCTTCTTTAGTTGCTACTATGGCAGGAATTACAGAGGTTAATCCCCTTCCTCCCCATTATCGTTGTCCTGTATGTAAACACAGTGAATTTATTACGGATGGGAGTTTTAAGTGTGGGGCAGATCTACCAGATAAAAAATGTGTTAAATGTGGTCAAGATTTAACTAAAGATGGGCATGATATTCCTTTTGAAGTTTTTTTGGGCTTTAAAGGTGATAAAGTTCCGGATATAGATCTTAATTTCTCTGGAGAATATCAATTTCGTGCCCATAATTATACCGAAGAGATTTTTGGTAAGGACCATGTTTTTAGAGCAGGAACTATAGCTACCTTGGCTGAACGAACAGCTTATGGTTTTGTCCAAAAATACATGGAAGAAAAAGGTCTTAAAAAGCGACAGGCAGAAATTAATCGTTTGGTTAAAGGAATAACTGGTGTTAAGAGAACAACAGGCCAACATCCAGGCGGAGTTATGGTGCTTCCCAAAGGCCTTAATATTTATCAATTTACACCTTTACAACATCCTGCAGATGATGTAGATAGCAAAATTATCACGACTCATTTTGATTACCATTCAATTAGTAGTCGTTTAGTAAAACTAGACCTTCTTGGACATGATGATCCGACAGTAATAAAAATGTTAGAAGACCTAACTGGAGTAAATGCTAGGGAAATTCCTCTTGATGAGGAACGTACTATGTCTCTATTTTCTAGTGTTAAAGCCCTTGGAGTTAATAGCGAGGACATCAATTCCAAGGTCGGGACTATTGGTATTCCTGAATTTGGGACTCGATTTGTCCGGCAGATGTTGGAGGAAACTAAGCCAAAGACCTTTGCGGAACTAGTGCGTATTAGTGGTTTTTCCCATGGCACTGATGTTTGGTTAAATAATGCTCAGGATCTCATTAGAAATGGTACTGCCCGTCTGGATGAAGCAATTTCTACTCGCGATGATATTATGAATTTCTTAATTCAACATGGGGTAGAAACAAATATTGCATTTCGAACAATGGAGGATGTTCGCAAAGGAAAAGGTGTAAAAAAAGAATATGAGGAAGCTATTATAGCGGCAGGTGTCCCTGAATGGTTTCTCCAATCTTGTAAGAAAATAAAGTATCTTTTTCCCAAAGCCCATGCAGTAGCTTATGTTACTATGGCTTTTAGGATAGCTTTTTACAAAGTTTATTATCCTGAGGCTTTTTATGCTGCTTTTTTTAGTATAAGAGCTGATGAGTTTGATGCCGATATTGTATCTGCAGGTAAAAATGTTATTCAAGAACAAATTGAATACTTAGAGAAAAAAGGCAATCAAGCCACGGCCAGAGACAAGAATGTATTAACAATCTTGGAGGTAGCAAGGGAAATGTACTGTCGGGGAATTACCATGAAACATATAGATTTAAAAAATTCTGACGTTAATAGGTTTAAGATAAAAAAAGGTGAATTATTACCTCCTTTAGTTGCATTATCTGGTCTTGGGCAAGCTGCTGCAGAATCCATTGTACGGGCTCGTGAACAGAGATTTTTTACTTCGATTGAAGATTTACAAAACCGGACACGGATAAGTAGAACGGTTATTGAGGCTTTAGAGAACCACGGTTCATTAAGAGGTTTACCACAGTCTGACCAACTAGCTTTTTTTTCATAAAACTTGCGGTGCAAAAAATCCTATGATATACTGAAATTGAACTTTTCTCATAGGGTTATCTATTGTTGTATTATTTGATGGAATGGAAAAAGAGTGGGTTTGAGCCCACTCTTTTATGTTAATTTTTAGGAGGCTGCCCCTTTGAGTAAATTAACAGAAAAGATAAAGGAAATGGTTGTTCTGGATTTATCTAATATGGGATATGAATTAGTTGACTTACAATATGTTAAAGAAGGTAATTGCTACATATTGAGGTTATTTATTGATCAACCAACAGGGATTGGTTTAGAAGACTGTGAAAAAGTCAGTAAAGTTGTTGGAGAAATATTGGATGAAAAGGATCCCATTCCTAATAGTTATTATTTAGAAGTATCCTCACCGGGACTAGAACGTCCATTAAAGAAAGAAAAAGATTTTATTCGCTTCAAGGGAAGTAAAGTTAAAGTACGTACTTTTAAGCCTATCGAAGGTCAACGTAATTTTAAAGGCCTATTACTTGGTTATGAGGAAGGGCAGGTAAAAATACAGCTTGATGAAGGTCGTTTATTAGGTATTCCCCTGGAACAGATAACTACTGCTAAGCTGGTGTTTGATGAGGCAGAGGATAGGAGGCCTAAGGAATGAACAGTGAGTTTATCCAAGCTTTACGAGACTTAGAAAGAGAGAAAGGTATCGATGTTGATGTTTTATTGGAGGCAATTGAAGCCGCATTAATATCAGCATATAAAAAAAATTTTAATTCCTTACAGAATGTTCGCGTTGATATCCAGCGAGAAACAGGGGAAATAAAAGTATTCACTCAACGCCAGGTAGTTGAAAAAGTAAATGATAGTAGACTAGAAATTTCTTTAGAAGAAGCAAGAAAATATAACAGTAACTATGAGATAGGAGATATAGTAGAAAAAGAGGTAACTCCCCGAAATTTTGGGCGTATAGCTGCTCAAACAGCAAAACAAGTAGTCGTACAGCGTATTCGTGAGGCTGAGAGAGACTTAATATACGAAGAGTTTATCAGTAGGGAAAATGATATTGTTACCGGGGTTATTCAAAGATATGAAGGTAAAAATGTAATTATTGATATTGGGAAAGCAGAAGCAGTTCTTGTTGCAGGTGAGCAAACTCCTGGTGAGAACTATCGTCAAGGTGAACGTATAAAAACATATATTCTTGAAGTTCGTAAAACAAATAAAGGGCCTCAGATTTTTGTTTCTCGCACTCATCCAGGTTTAATAAAAAGGCTTTTTGAACTTGAGGTTCCTGAAATTCATCAAGGCATTGTTGAAATTAAAGCAGTTGCTCGAGAAGCTGGAGCTCGTTCTAAAATTGCTGTTTATTCAAAAGAAGAAACTGTTGATCCTGTTGGTTCTTGTGTTGGTCCCAAAGGTTCTAGGGTTCAAGCTGTGGTTCAAGAACTTGGGGGCGAAAAAGTCGATATTATAAAATGGAGTTCTGATCCTGCTGTTTTTATAGCTAATTCCTTAAGTCCATCCAAGGTATTGGATGTTGTGGTAGACGAAGAAAATAAAATTAGCCAGGTAATTGTTCCAGATGACCAGCTTTCCCTTGCCATTGGCAAAGAAGGACAAAATGCTAGATTAGCAGCTAGAATTACTAATTGGAAAATCGATATAAAAAGTGAGTCGGAAGCTGGTGATTGGTATACTTGGGATGATGAAGTCGATATAACAGCTTTTGATGGCGAGTTGAGGGAGGAGTAAACTTGCCTAAACAAAGAAAGATACCTTTGAGAATGTGTGTAGGTTGTCGCTCAAGAAATGAGAAGAAAAATTTAATTAGAATTGTACGAACACCAGAACAAGAGGTTGTTATTGATACTACAGGAAAACGTGCTGGGCGTGGAGCATACTTGTGCCCTAGAGTTGAATGCTTATATAAAGCTGCCAAAAGCCGGGCTTTGGAGCGGGCTTTAGGCGTATCAATTGCCTCGGAAATTTTATCAGAACTAGAAAATTATTTCAAAAAGCATCAAGATGGTAAAGAAAATGAATGATATTTATAATTTTCTGGGTTTAGCTTACCGGGCTAAAAACTTAGTTTGGGGTTATCAAACAGTAAATCAAAATTTAAAAAAAGGTAATATATACTTGGTTATACTTGCAACAGATACCAGTCCGAAATTTAAATCAAAATTTATTACATTGTGTCATAAATACAACAGTCAGGAGTTGATTTTCGGTAAGAAGAATGATATAGGAGCCGCGTTGGGTAAACCTCCATGCGCTGTCGTTGGTATTACTGATGAAAATATGGCAAAAACAATTTGGCAGAAAGTACTGGAGGTTGGTGTATGAGAATATGGGGGTGGTTTAATGGCTAAAACACGTGTTTATGAATTAGCAAAAGAATTAAAAGTTACTAATAAAGATTTGATGGATACAATGGCAAAACTGGGAATTTTTATTCGTTCTCATATGAGCGTTTTGGAGAACGGAGAAGTCATAAAAGTTAGAAACCATTACCGTAAACAGTGGCGGGCAGCTAAAATGGCAAAGGTACAGCAGGATAAAAAAACTACAGATCAGAGTAAGGAAAAAGTTACCGAAGAAACTAATATTAAAGCAAACATAGAAGGCAATGACTTACGAGATAAGGCGTTGGAGAATACTCCCCCCAAAAAACAAACCGCTAAGCCTCCAATACAGGAACAAAGACAAGGGCAAAATAATGAGGCACAACAGGAAGTGAAGGCTGGAGGTAAAGATAAAAAATCTACTTCAAACAAGTCATACCGTGGGGGAGACAAAAATCGGGGCCAACAACGTTTAAAAAACAGACAAAACAACTTACCACCGCGGCAGGGTGATAATGTAGTAATTAATAGTGAACAGAAAAAATTTAAAGATCAAACTGGTTCTAAACAGCGAAATACAGGTAAAGGACAAGGGAAGCAGAATAAACCTTTAAAAATTCCCAAACCTCCAGAGGTTGTTGTTAAAGATGTTCCAGAAAAGAAACGTGATAGATATGGTTCTAAGTCTAAATATAATGAGAATAACTGGAACCGTAAACGACAGAAAAACGACGATTTTAATCGGGAAGAAAGACTGCTAAAACGTAACAAAAACAAAAATAAAAATAAGGCTGAAAAACAGAAAGAGGCACCTAAGGTAGTGCCTAAGGTAACTTTGACTGGAAGTATTACAGTTCAGGAGCTAGCTAAACGACTTGGCAAAACAGTTTCCGAGGTTATCAAATATTTAATGAAACAAGGTATAATGGCGACAATTAATAACGAACTAGATATAGAAACGGCAGAAATTGTCGCCCGTGACTTTGGAGCTATTGTTGAGACTAAAGTTGAGAAACCAATTACGGAATTGGAAGATATAGTTGATGATCCTGAAAGCTTAGTAGAGAGACCACCCGTTGTTACGGTTATGGGTCATGTTGATCATGGAAAAACTTCTCTCTTAGATGTAATTAGACATACTAACGTTACGGCTAATGAAGCTGGGGGGATTACCCAGCATATTGGTGCATATCAAGTTGAATTAAACAATCGCAAAATTACCTTCTTAGATACTCCGGGGCATGAAGCTTTTACCTCAATGCGTGCTAGAGGGGCTCAAGCTACAGATATTGCAATCTTAGTAGTAGCTGCAGATGATGGAGTAATGCCTCAAACCATTGAGGCCATTAATCATGCCAAAGCAGCTAAAGTACCTATAATTGTGGCTATCAATAAAATAGACCGTCCTAATGCAAACGTGGAGCGGGTTAAACAGCAATTAATTGAATATGAACTTGTACCAGAAGAATGGGGCGGCGATACAATAATGGTTCCTGTATCAGCTGTCAAAAAACAAGGTATTAATGAATTACTAGAAATGGTTTTGTTAACTGCTGATATCCAAGAATTAAAAGCTAATCCTAACCGTCCCGCTCGAGGGATAATTATTGAAGCCCAATTAGATAAAGGGCGTGGTCCGGTTGCTACAATGTTAGTACAAAAAGGTACTCTAAAAATAGGAGATAATTTGGTTGCTGGTTCAGTTTATGGTAGAGTTCGGGCTATGAATAATGATAAAGGAGAACGAATAGAAAGTGCTCCACCATCCATGCCAGTAGAGGTTTTAGGTTTATCTGATTTACCTGAAGCCGGTGACATCTTCCAAGTCATAGAGGATGAAAAATTAGCTCGACAAATTGCCGAATTACGTCAAGAAGAACGTCGTGAGAAAGAATTAAAAGCCTCTAGTAAGACTTCATTAGATGACTTATTTAAACAGTTGGAAGCAGGAGAAGTTAAAGAATTAAATTTAATTATTAAAGCTGACGTACAAGGTTCTGTTGAAGCTTTACGAAGTGTCTTGGAACGTCAATCGACAGATGAAGTTAAGGTCAATTTAATCCATGGCGGTGTGGGAGCTATTACCGAGACTGATGTTATGCTTGCTGCTGCTTCTAAAGCAATAATTATTGGTTTTAATGTCCGCCCAGAGGCTAGTGTGCGTAAGGCAGCTGAGGATGCAGGGGTAGAAATTAGACTTTATAGAGTAATTTATGAAGCTGTTAATGATGTAAAAGCAGCCATGGCAGGTTTATTAGAACCTGAAAAGAAAGAAGTAACTTTAGGCCAAGCAGAAGTAAGGGCTACATTTAAAGTACCTAAGGTTGGTACGGTAGCTGGCTGTTTTGTTACAGAAGGAAAAATCGAAAGCAGATCATTTGCAAGGCTTATTAGAGATGGTGTAGTAATATTTGAAGGACGTATAGATTCGTTAAAAAGATTTAAAGATGATGTTAAAGAAGTAGTTCAAGGATATGAATGTGGTATAGGTTTAGAGAAATTTAACGATATTAAAGTTGGAGACATTATAGAAGTATATAAGATAGAAGAGGTAAAACGGGAACTTTAGGGAGGCGGTGGTCTTGGCGCCAAGGAGTCAACGGGTTGCCGAGCAGATGAAGAAAGAAATTGCCCGGATATTACGAGATGAGCTAAAAGATCCCCGTTTGGTTGAGGGTTTGGTTACAGTTACAGGTGTAGAACTTTCCAATGATCTTCACTATGCAAAAGTATATGTTAGTATTTATGGAAAAGAAGAATTAAAAAGTGAAATTATGAAAACTCTCACAAATGCGGTTGGTTTTGTTCGGCGTGAAATTAGTAAAAGCCTAAGTTTAAGATATACACCAGAAATTACCTTTAAGTTTGATAAATCCCTTGAACATGGTGATTATATAAACAGATTATTAAACAAGGTAATGACTGAGGAAAAGAACGATGACAATGACTGATTTTGATAAGATTGTTGAAGCTTTAGCTGCAGCTGATGATATTACGATAGCCTCTCATGTTATTCCTGATGGAGATTGTCTAGGATCCATGTTAGCATTGGCAATATCATTGGAAGAGTTAGGCAAGAAGGTAGTAGTTGTCAATGCTGACTCTGTTCCTGATATGCTTAAATTCTTACCAAGTCAAGAAAAAATAACTTTACCAGAAAAAGTTACTAATGTATCACCATTATTGGTTATGGTTGATTGTACCGACCTGGAAAGAGCTGGAGAGACCGTTAGCCAATGGAAGCCTAAGGTAAAACAAATAATAAATATTGACCATCATGTTAGTAATTCTTACTTTGGTCATTTAAATTTAGTGGACAGTAAAGCAGCTGCAACAGCAGAAATAATATATTCTCTTTTATTAAAAATACCTGCGACAATTACACCTGAGGTTGCTACTTGTCTTTATACTGGATTGGCTACGGATACAGGTTCTTTTCAATATGAGAACTGTACAGCTAAAACCCTAAGATTAGCAGCTAATCTTATGGAGCAAGGTGCTGATATACCTCTAATTCGTGAGTATCTATGGGAAAGGAAACCTTTATCCAGCATTAAGCTCTTAACTCATGCATTACCTACTCTTACACTTTCTCATGATGGTAAGGTTGCATGGATGAGTGTTACACAAGAGGTTTTAGACAAAATAGGTTCTCTTTTACAACATACTGAGGGCTTGGTCAATTACCCACGTAGTATCGAGGGTGTTGAAGTTGGTCTTTTGTTCCGAGAATTGCCTGATAATCAGATAAAAGTAAGTTTTCGTTCAAAGAAGAATGTTGATGTTGATAAGGTAGCTGCACAATTTGGTGGTGGTGGTCATAAAAGAGCGGCAGGTTGTACGATTAAAGGAGACCTTGAAACGGTTATAAAAAAAGTTGTTTCCTCTGTCGGTGAGGTTCTATAATGTTAACGGGATTTATTAATTTACTAAAACCCCCTGGGTTTACTTCACATGACGTTGTACAAGCTTTAAGGCGGCTTCTGAATGAAAAAAGAATTGGCCATGGAGGAACTTTAGATCCTCTTGCATGTGGAGTTTTACCAATCGCTATCGGTAAAGCTACTCGTTTATTAGAATATATACAGAGTGAAGGGAAAACTTATCGTGTTGAATTTCTTCTTGGACTTAGAACTGATACTCAGGACATTAGTGGAAGGGTCTTATCCAGCCGAGATTGTTCTCATATATCTTATGAAGAACTTCAAAAAGCGGCGAATTTGTTTACAGGAGAAATTCAACAAACCCCTCCCATGTTTTCTGCCGTTCATTATAAGGGAAGGCGTCTATATGAATTAGCTCGGCAAGGAGTAGAAGTTGAAAGACCCTCACGCACAGTTACAATCCATAAGTTTAAAATAATTAAGTGGTGGAGAGAGTCACCTTATATACGTGTTCTTGCTGATGTATCATGTTCCAAAGGAACATATATCCGAACATTGGGAGATGATTGGGGAAACTATTTAGGTTGTGGAGCTACCATGACTTTATTAATTCGCTCTAAGTCCGGTGTTTTTGAAGTCGGAGATTCTTGGACTCTAGAAGAAATAAAGTATTGTATAGAAAAGGAAAAATGGGATTTTATTTTACCTCTTACAACTGGCATTAGTTTTATGCCTAGAGTAATTGTTACGAAAGAAAAAATTACTTCTATAATTAATGGGGTTCCCATAAGTTTGATAGGTTGTGAGAAATTAAGTAAACTAGAATTAGGAGATTTAGTCCGGATAGAAAACTCCCAAGGCAAGTTACTTGCGGTTGGTATAGTAGAAAGTAAAAATAATGAACTCTGTTTAAAACCCAAAAAGGTTTTTAAATAAGTCGAAGGGGAAAACCAATGCAGGTTTGGAATGGATTGCCTGAAAAAGCTTCATTAAAAGGTTGTTGTATAGCTCTGGGTAACTTTGATGGTGTTCATTTGGGCCATCAAAGTCTAATAAATAGTATGGTACAAAAGGCTGAAATAAGTGGAGGAAAAGCTGTAGTTATAACTTTTAATCCACATCCGGTTGAGGTACTTGAAGGTAGGTCTCCAGGCTTATTAACAACTCCCAAACAAAAGGTGAGGTTGATTGCCAGTTTAGGTGTTGAGCATTTATTTCTACTTCCTTTTACTAAAGAACTGGCAGTTTTAGAACCTGATACCTTTGTTAAAGATATCCTATGGTTTTGTTATCGCCCGCGGTTAATTACCGTAGGCTTTAATTTTACTTTTGGTAATAAGGGGCTTGGGACTCCCAAATTACTGCGAAAATTAGGAGAAAAGTTTAATTTTAAAGTAGACGTAGTACCACCAGTTACTCATAAAGGAGTAACTGTAAGCAGTACAACTATTCGTAATGCTTTAGAGAATGGTAATATAACTTTAGCAAAGGATTTATTAGGCTATTGGCCAACTTTTTCTGGTAAAGTAGTTGCTGGTGACCAACGTGGGCGCAAATTAGGATTTCCTACTGCTAATGTAGAGGTATTACCACAAATGAAAATACCTGCTTATGGTGTTTATGCATGTTTTGCTAAAGTTAATGGAATGAAACAAAAGGCTATGGTTAATATAGGGCGCCGACCTACCTTTGGCTCTGCTTTACCAGCCACTATAGAAGCTCACCTAATAGATTTTGAAGATAATCTTTATGGGCAGGAAATAGAGTTAGAATTTAGAGCTTATTTACGTCCGGAACAAAAATTCCCAAGTGTTGAAGAATTAAAAGCACAATTATCAAAAGACAAGGAAATGGCAAGGCAAATTTTACTTGGTGATAGAGATTTAATTTTCTTTGGAAATCGGCAAGCGTAACCAGTCTATGTACCATGGCGTAAGATATATTAACCTTTATTAGGGATTAAATTAAAAAATTTTTTTATAAGTTCGTCATGGTAGAATGGGGCTGGTAACGATGAAAATATTAATTACCGCTCATGCTAGGAAGCGTTTACAAGAATTACGTCAGGAACAAATTAGCGAAAGTGACATACGTGCTGCTGCTAAGAGTATTCCTGGCTATATACCTACGGCAACACGCTTTCGGGGGTTTACAGCTAGCTCAGGGCGATTTTTTGACATAGTTGCAAAGGATGTCTTTGCTGGGCGTTTGGTAATTACTATTATAGGTAAATAAGCTAATTGTTGTTGCTTTTGGTTTTATTCTATCCTATAATATATTCTGATATGTGAACCTAAGACGAGGATTGGCGAGTCTCCGACGCCTTTCTTGGTCATGGGGATTATAGGGATAAAGGAGGTGAAGATTGATGGCCTTAGACGCAGCTAAAAAAAGAGAAATTATCTCTCGTTATCAAACTCATGAAGGTGATACTGGTTCACCTGAAGTACAAATAGCTATTCTAACTGAGAGGATTACAGAGCTAACAGAACATCTAAAAAAGCACCATAAGGACCATCATTCGCGCAGAGGGTTGCTCAAAATGGTTGGTAAGCGACGTGGCTTACTTAACTATTTACGCGATAAGGACATAGAGCGTTATCGTCAAATAATTCAAGCCCTTGGATTAAGGCGTTAATTTTGGGGAGCGGCTTCAACCGCTTCCTTTTTTATTATAATTTACATGTAAAAAGTATTTTAGGAAGTGTTGGAAGGAAATACTATAACAAATGTCGAAAGAGTGTCTAACTTTAAGGATAAGTAGATAAAGTAGAGGAGGATACTTTGAACTGTGATGCAAAGGGTATTACGTAAAACCCTCTCTGTTGCTGGTCGTGATTTAACACTTGAAACTGGACGTTTAGCTAAGCAGGCTAATGGTGCTGTGATGGTGACTTATGGTGGTACCATGGTTTTGGTTACAGCAACTGCTTCAGCTGAACCACGGGAAGGCATTGATTTCTTTCCCCTTACAGTTGATTATGAGGAAAGGCTTTATGCAGCAGGTAAAATACCGGGAGGGTTTATTAAAAGAGAAGGTCGTCCTAGTGAAAAAGCAATACTATCTGCTAGATTAATCGATCGTCCTATTCGTCCTTTATTCCCAAAATCATATCGCAATGATGTTCACATCGTCGCAACAGTAATGTCGGTAGATCAGGATTGTCCACCTAATATTGTTAGTATTATTGGGGCTTCTGCAGCTCTTAGCTTGGCTGACATACCTTTTGATGGACCTATAGGAGCGGTAAATGTAGGATTAGTAGATAATAAACCTATAATTAATCCTACTTTAGATGAACAAGAAAAGAATATATTACATCTTTCAGTAGCTGGTACATCTACAGCTGTTATGATGGTCGAAGCTGGAGCTAAAGAAGTACCGGAAGATGTTATGCTTCAATGTATTATCCATGGTCATGAAGAAATTAAGCGTATTGTTGATTTTATTAATGAATTTAGGGTCGAGGCCTTAAATATGGGTTTAGCTAAAGAAAAACCTGAGGTTCTAGTTCAAGAATTAGAGCCAGAACAAGCGGCTCAGGTTCGTGGAATAGCAACTCCATTACTAGAAGAAGTAATCAAACGTAGTAGTGAGGAAAGATGGGCAAAAAAAGAAAGAGAGCAGAAGTTCGAAGAGGTTCGTGAAAAAATAATTAATCAAATATTAGAAGGACAACCTGAGATAGGTGAAGATGTAAATGTACTTAAACTGGTTAAAGAATTAATTGGGAAAATCGAAAAAGAGCTTGTTCGCAAAATGGTTCTTGAAAAAGGAATACGAATTGATGGAAGGACATTAGAAGAAGTACGCCCCATTAGTTGTGAAGTAGGAGTTTTATCTAGAACCCATGGGTCTGGTCTTTTTAATAGGGGTGAAACTCAAGTTTTGACAGTAACAACCCTTGGACCAGTTAGCGATGAACAAATACTGGATGACTTGGGTGTTGATGAAACTAAACGTTATATGCACCATTACAACTTCCCTCCCTATAGTGTTGGTGAGGCACGGCCTATTCGTGCTCCTGGACGAAGAGAAATTGGTCATGGGGCTTTAGCAGAAAGGGCTCTTGAACCTATGATACCATCTGAGAAAGAATTTCCATATGCAATTCGTCTAGTTTCGGAAGTATTAGGTTCAAATGGTTCTACATCAATGGGTAGTGTTTGTGGTAGTACACTTGCTTTAATGGATGCAGGAGTACCTATTAAAGCACCTGTAACTGGAGTCGCAATGGGATTAATTAAAGAAAACGATCAGGTTGCTATTCTTACCGATATCCAAGGTGTTGAAGATGCCTTTGGAGATATGGACTTTAAAGTAGCAGGGACAGAAAAAGGTATTACTGCATTACAAATGGATATAAAAATTGATGGTATTGATAAACCTATTTTAGAACGTGCATTAGAACAAGCACGGCGTGGCCGATTACACATTCTAGAAAAAATGTTGGAAGTTATACCTGAGCCACGTAAGGAATTATCGCCTTATGCACCCAAAATGATAGCTATTAACATTGAACCTGACAAAATACGTGACATTATAGGCCCCGGTGGTAAGATTATTAAAAAGATAATAGAAGAAACTGGTGTCAGTATAGATGTCGAAGATGATGGACGAGTATTTATTGCTTCTGCTGATGCCGTAGCGGGACAAAAAGCTTTAAAAATTATCCAAGCTCTCACCCAGGACATTGAAAAAGGTAAAGTTTATAATGGTAAGGTTACTAGGGTGACTGATTATGGTGCATTTGTAGAAGTAGTTCCAGGTTTTTTTGGCATGCCTGGTAAGGAAGGATTAGTACATATATCACAATTATCAAATGAGAGGGTAGAAAGAGTAGAAGATGTTGTCAGAGAGGGAGATTATATACTTGTAAAATCAATCGGTTATGATCCACAGGGAAGATTAAGACTTTCCCGTAAAGAAGCATTAAATCAAACAGGTTCACCTCGTTCAAACCAACCTTCCAATCGCGTAGGTATTAATCGTAGCCGTAAGCAACGGTAGTCTGAGTGACTGGGAAAAGGCATATACATTGATTAAGATTACTAATAAGGTGGTGTTAATCAATGTATGTGTTCTACTACAGTCGTCAATGGTTACGTAGATGTGGTTTTCTTGCAGCTTTAATACTATTTATTGGCATGTGTTTCTTAGGTTGGCGATGGTTCAATGGAGCTACAGTACCGACGATGAAAACCCAGCCTATTTACCAGGGTAATCAGAATCATAAGAAAGTGGCCCTTACCTTTACTATTGATTGGGGAGAAGAATATCTACCAGATATTCTAGCTGCTCTAAAAAAGGCAGATGCAAAGGCTACTTTTTTTCCCACTGGTCAATGGGCCCAAGAAAACCGCGATTTGATACTTAAAATGGTAGCCGAAGGTCATGAAATTGGTAATCATGGCCAGAGTCATCCTCACCCAGACAATCTTAGCAGAGAAGAAAATCGTAAGGATATAAAACAAGGAGAAGAAACTATAGTATCTATTACTAATAAAAAACCGGTTTTATTTTCTCCTCCTTATGGCGAAAGTAAACCCCATGTGGTAGAGGCTGCTACTGACTTGGGTTATAAATTTATTATGTGGACAATTAACACTGGGGATTATCTTCCTAATACTCAACCCGAAGATATAATTCAAACAGTTGTACCTAAGTGTATGAATGGGGCAATTGTTTTGCTTCATCCTACTGAACCTACAAGTAAGGCCATGCCAGAACTTATAAAGCAACTTAAACAAAGAGGTTATAAATTGGTAACAACTTCTGAAGTATTGTAACGGATATTAACGGGTATATTAGACCCGTTTTTTTATAAGGCTATCTATTCCCGGACATAATAAGCAGTGTGGTTAAGGTATTACTACTAAAAAAGAGGTTCATGGGAGTGATGATAGCCAAATGAGACGTATAGTTAATGTTAGCTTTACAATAATTATAAGTCTCTTATGTTTTTTTAATTTTGGGTTAGCATGGGCTTCAGAGCCCTATATTACAGCACCTTCAGCTGTTTTAATTGAAAGCGAGACAGGACAGATAATTTATCAACATAGGGCTAAAGAAAAGAGACCACCTGCGAGTACTACTAAAATTATGACTGCGATTCTAGCATTAGAGTTAGGTGATTTAGAAAAGCCCGTTAAAGTAAGTAGATATGCTGCCAATACTGAGGGTTCAAGTATTTATTTAAGAGAGGGAGAAGTACTTAAGTTAAAAGATTTAATAAAAGGTGCTCTAATGAATTCTGGTAATGATGCCACTGTAGCTATTGCTGAAAGTATAGGTGGCTCAGAAGAAGGTTTCGCCTTACTTATGAACCGTAAAGCAAAGTTAATAGGGGCTTTAAATACTAATTTTAAAAACCCTCATGGTCTAACAGAAACAGGTCACTATTCAAGTGCTTATGATTTAGCTTTAATGGCACGTTATGCCATGAAGAATGCTATATTTAGAAAAATAGTATCAACAGTAGAAGATACAATTCCTCATCCTGAGGGAGTGAGGTTTTTATATAATACTAATAGTCTATTAGGTAATTATCCTGGAGCCAATGGGGTTAAAACAGGAACCACAGTAGCTGCTGGTCAATGTTTAGTAGGTTCAGCGAATAGACAAGGACGCGAATTAATTTCTGTTGTTTTAGGTAGTTCAGATCGTTTTTTAGATACCAAAAAACTATTAGACTATGGCTTTAATAATTCATATGCAGAGATAGTTAAGGCAGGAGAGGAAATTAGAAAAGTTAATATTAAAAATGGAGAAGTTCAAAGTATTGGCGTAACTCCAGTCAGAACCTCAGGTTTTACTGTTAAGATGGATGAGGCCGAATTTTTAGAAAAAAAGGTTTTCTTGCCAGATGTAGTTAAGGCACCTATTAAAAAGGGGCAAGAGATAGGAAAGGTTAGTATATTTTTTAAGGGAAAGGAAGTAGAGACTGTACCTTTAGTCTCTATTCGGAATGTAGAAGCTAAACCTTGGTGGTCAAAATTACATCTAGGGGTAAAAGAAGTAGTTGAGAAATAGAACATAGCTTATAAAGAGTTAGGGGGAAACTGATGTATTTTAAAGAAACCCTTGATAATAATATTAGGGTTGTGGCTGAAGAAATTCCCTTTGTTAATTCGGTTGCTGTAGGCGTTTGGGTAAAAACGGGTTCTCGTAATGAAGAAGAGAGTATTCAGGGTGTTGCTCATTTCATTGAACATTTATTATTTAAAGGTACTAGTAAACGTACTGCTCGAGATATAGTGGAGCAACTTGAAGCAGTTGGTGGTATAATAAATGCCTTTACTACAAAAGAGTATACGTGTTTTTATAGTCGTGTTTTATCAGAACACCTCGATTTAGCTTTAGATATTTTAAGTGATATGTTATTTAATTCCAATTTAGCAGAAGAGGATATTGAAAAAGAGAAAAGGGTTATCTTAGAAGAAATTAATATGTATGAGGATACCCCTGATGAGTTAATTCACGATCTTTTTGCTAAAACTGTTTGGCCGGGGCATCCACTTGGGCGCCCTATTCTAGGAAATTATCAAACAGTTTCTTCTTTAAACAGGAAATCTATTTATCAATACTATAAAGAACAATATAATAGTGAAAATATTGTTTTAGCAGTTGCAGGTAAGTTTAATACTTCGGAATTAGTTCAAAAGTTAAATACCACTTTTGGCCAGAAATCTTGCCCTGGGAAAAGTTCCTTATTTACAGCACCAGAAAATAAATCCCAGGTAAGTATAAATATAAAAGATACGGAACAGGTTCAGATTTGTCTGGGTGTTCCTGGATTTTCTCAGCAGAATGATTCTATTTATTCTGTGCAAGCTTTAAATAACATACTTGGTGGGGGGTTAAGCTCCAGGCTTTTCCAATCAATCCGTGAGGAGCAGGCTTTAGCTTATTCGGTTTATTCTTATCATTCAAGTTTTGTAGACTGTGGTTTATTAACTATTTATGCAGCAACTAGTCCTAAAAATTTTGAGAAGGTAGTGAGTTTAATATTAAAGGAAATAGCTTCTCTTAAAAATGAGGGAATAACCTCAGCTGAATTAAAACGAACTAAGGATCAAATTCGAGGTAATTTACTTTTAGGACAGGAAAGTGTTAATCAAAGGATGAGTCGTCTCGGCAAAACCGAGCTTTCATTTAATAGGGTAATTACCGCTGAAGAGGTAATAGAACGATTGAATTCCGTAACAGAGGAGGACTTACAATCCCTATCAAGGCAACTATTTAAAGCAGAACATTTTTCTTTAACTACATTAGGTCCTCAAGTTCCTTCTTTAAACTTAGTTGATATGGCATATAAAATGGGGTTATAGCAGTACATATTTTGGAGGAAAACAATGGATAAATTGGAACATATTTTTGAGCTTCAAGAACGGTTTGATACAGACTTAGCTAAGCGGCGAAATTTAAAAAATTATGACTATCATGTATGGATACAAAAAGAAGTACTGGCTATTATTTCTGAATTGGGAGAATTGCTAGAAGAAGTAAATTTTAAGTGGTGGAAAAATCCACATCCTTTAAACCATGAAGCCATTAAAGGTGAACTAGTTGATATTTTACATTTTTTAATTAGCATGTGTGTTAAAAGCGGTATTGATGCAGAGGAATTATATAAAGCATATATAAATAAAAATAAAGAAAATTTCTTACGTCAACAAGGTTTAACAGGCAAAAAAGAATACAAATCATCTTATACTGACGAATAAAGTATTTATCCTCCTTCATAGTTTTTAAAGAAGGAGGATTGATAGTATATGGTTTCATTTTTGTTTTTAGCTTTTATTTTAATCTTAGTTTTCCTAGCTGTTTTTATGAAGGTTAGTTACTATCGTAGTGTTGAAGTAGAACCCATAAATAGCCCCCTTTCCCGGGCGTTAGCCGAAATAGTATCCATAGCTGGGGGAATTTATCTTTCTTTAGTTTTAGTAGTGAATTTTCTAAAAATAAATATTCCAGAAACTATTTTTATTGGTCGGGTACAATTTGATCCTTTAGCTATTGTTGCTTTAATTTTAACTATAATACAAGCCTTTGTTTTGAATTTTGTAAATTTATTTGTAAAGTAATTGGTGGGAGGAAACAAATGCGACTAACTGAACTTATGGGTAAAGAAATAATTAATCTTTATGATGGATCGCGTTTGGGGAATATTGCAGATGCTGATTTGATTATAAATATTGCGGAAGGCACAGTTAATACAATTGTTTTACCTCCTCGAGGGGGATTAGGTTCCCTTTTTGGTGGCCGGCAAGAAGTATTAATTCCTTGGGAATGTGTTCATAAAATAGGTAGTGAAGTGATTGTAGTTAATTTGGACCCGAGTTATAGTCGTCGTGGGAGAGATTGACAGAATGTCTTGATAATGATAATATTATTTTTAAAATATAATAACCTCATCTCGTGTGTAGTGTGGTAGAGGTGCATCGGACAAGAGTAATACTGGTGAGGTGGGCATCCTGTGATCCAGTATGAAAGGGTTCGTTGCCGAAGGATAAAGGTTTGCCCAGACCATTATCCTGGTCCGAATGTCGAATAGGTATCGGATTGTCACCTTTTGGTGGAGCGCTACTTGCACGATGGCGATTTGAGGGGTATTCTGATAATCCGGAGAAAACCGGAGCGGGATGCTCTAGGTTTTCTTTTATTTTTTAAGGAGTGATATAAAACGATTAAGGTCATAGTTACAGGAGTTGCAGGACGTATGGGTCAGGAGATGACCCGAGGTTTATTACAGTCTGAAAATATTGAGGTAGTAGGGGCTGTAGACCGTGTGAAGGTTGGGATGGATATTGGTGTTTTAACTGGCCTTGAAACAAAAGGTGTTGTAATTAGTAATGATTTGGCGTCGGTAATAGTTGCTACTCGACCTCAGGTTATGGTTGACTTTACTGTGGCTACTGCAGCTATTAATAACGCTAAATTTGCTATAGAACAAGGAGTTAGTCCTGTAATTGGGACTACGGGAATTAGCTTAGAACAAATTGATGAATTGCATCAACTTTGTGAAAAACAGAAGGTAGGTTGTGTGATTGCCCCTAATTTTTCAATTGGAGCTATTTTAATGATGTATTTTGCCGAGCAGGCTGCTAAATATTTTCCAAGGGCAGAGATTATTGAAATGCATCATGACAAAAAAATTGATGCTCCTTCGGGTACTGCTTTAAAAACAGCTGAGTTAATATCTTCTAAGACTGAAGAAGTAAAATTGCCTTCATCAGAAGAAACTGTTAAAGGTGCACGTGGAGCTGTTTACAAAGGTATGGCTGTACATAGTGTTCGCTTACCTGGGGCAGTTGCACACCAAGAGGTTATTTTTGGAGACAAGGGACAATTGTTAACTATACGTCATGATACTACTAGCAGGGAAGCCTTCTTGCCTGGACTTTTACTGGCTATAAACAAAGTACAAGAACTTGGGGGGTTGGTATACGGATTAGAAAATCTATTAGGACTATATAACTAGCACCTCTGAAGTCAGTTTCACATATATTGCAATTAAGCAAAGGCAACTGAGTTCGTAGGAGGTCGTTCCGGGATGGGTTATATGCTGGCAGGAATTAAAGTGGCGATGCTAGGTGGAGACCAGCGTGAATTTGTTCTTTTGAAGGAATTATTATCACTAGGAGCTAACGTACAGGCTTGTGGGTTGCCAAAGCTAGAACTGCAGGAAGGATACCAACATTACGATAATCCCGTTGAAGCTGTAAAAGGGGTTAATGTAATTATACTGCCGGTTCGAGGGGTTAATACAGAGGGGCAAATTTATACCCCTGATAATCAGCAGAAATTTTATTTTAATGAAAAATTAATTAAGTCAATACCTGCCGGTACTGTTATTTTAGTTGGAGTAGCTAATTCATTTCTAAAAGAATTGGCTGCTACCTACGGATGGCAATTAACTGAGACGGCAAACTTAGACGAAATGGCTGTTTTAAATTCTGTTCCTACTGCTGAAGGAGCTATTATGATAGCTATGCAGAAGCTTCCTGTAACCCTACACGGTAGTGAGGCTTTTGTTCTAGGTTTAGGTCGAGTCGGTTTTACCCTTGCGCGTATGTTAGATGGGCTTGGTGCAAGAGTAACAGTAATTGATAGAGGAAAAGCTGACCGTGCTAGGGCTAATACCGAAGGATGGGCAGCCTATTCGTTTAATGATATGCCATCTGTAATTAATAAAGCTGATGTCATTTTTAATACGGTACCCCATCAAGTGTTGACCAAGTCTATCTTGGCCAATACCAAGCCTGAGGTTGTTATAATTGATTTAGCTTCAGCTCCAGGAGGAACAGATTTTTATGCTGCTGAAACTCTTAAACGCCAAAGTGTATTGGCTTTGGGTTTACCGGGAAAGGTAGCACCCAAGACAGCAGGATTAATATTAGCCCGTATATATCCTAGCCTTATTATGAAGTGCATGGAACGACAGTAAACCCTACGTGGAGGTGTTTTTTTAAAATGTTACTAAAAGGTAAGAAGGTAGGGTTTGCCGTAACAGGTTCTCATTGTACCCTTGGCAGCGTAATACCACAATTAGCCAGGATTGTTAATGAAGGAGCAAAAGTTGTTCCTATTATATCGTCTTCAGTTCGGGATAATGATACTCGTTTTGGTGAGAGTGTTTTCTGGAGAAATCAGGTAGAAAGTATAACTGGGGAAAAAGCGATAGATACCATTGTGGCGGCTGAACCGATTGGACCCAAAAAATTATTTGATATATTAGTGGTTGCACCATGTACAGGAAATACCCTTGCCAAAATGGTTAATGGCATTACTGATACACCAGTACTAATGGCAATAAAAGCACAATTACGAAACTTAAGACCTGTATTATTAGCAGTTGCAACCAATGATGCTTTAGGGGCTAATGCTGTAAACTTGGGCAGGGCTTTAAACACTAAAAATATTTATCTTGTGCCTTTAAGACAAGATGCTCCTATTAGTAAACCTAATTCTTTAGTTGCTAATATGGACTTAATTGTTGATTCTATTATGGCAAGTTTGGAAGGACGGCAAATTCAACCGGTTATTTTAGGTCCTTTAGAAGAAAAAAAGTAGTTGATAAGGGGGTTAATAAAAGTAACAATGGGTGGTACTTTTAATGTTGCTGTAGTTGGTACTGGAGCTGTAGGGCAGACAATGCTCAAGGTTTTAGAAGAGAGGAATTTTCCTGTTGGTGAATTAAAGTTATTAGCGACAAGTCGCTCAGCAGGAAAGAAAATGACCTTTAAAGAGAAAGAATATGTAATTGAAGAGACTACTCCAGAATCTTTTAAAGGAATTGATATAGCTCTTTTTGCTGGCGGTCAAGCTAGCAAAATTTTTGGTCAGGCAGCTGTTGAGGCTGGTGCAGTTGTAGTTGATAACAGTAATAATTTTAGGATGGATCCTAATGTTCCTCTAGTGGTACCAGAAGTTAATCCTCAAGATGTTAGATGGCATAAAGGTATAATTGCTAATCCGAATTGTTCAACTATTCAGATGGTAGTTGCTTTAAAACCTATTTATGATGCTGTAGGGATTAGACGTGTTGTTGTTTCAACTTACCAAGCAGTTTCTGGGGCTGGGCAAGATGCTATTGATGAATTAGCCGAACAAAGCAAACAGGTACTTGCAGGGGAAGAAGTAAAGAGTAACGTATTTCCATGGCAAATAGCTTTTAATTGTCTACCCCAAATTGATGTATTTATGGATAACGACTACAGTAAAGAAGAGATGAAAATGATAAATGAAACCTGCAAGATTATGGGTGATGATCAAATAAAGGTTACTGCCACAGCTGTGAGAGTACCTGTATTTCATAGTCACTCTGAAGCAGTTAATATTGAGACTAAGGAAAAAATTACGGCAGCAGAAGCCAGGGAAATTTTAAGTAAGGCTCCTGGTATAGTTGTTGTAGATGATTTAGAAGCAAAGGCTTATCCTTTGGCAATTCAAGCCCAAGGACGTGACGAGGTTTTTGTTGGTCGTATTCGTGAAGATTTTTCTATTAACAATGGTTTAAATCTCTGGGTGGTAGCCGATAATTTGCGTAAGGGTGCGGCTACCAATACTGTTCAAATTGCTGAATTATTAATAAAAGAAGGCCTTCTAAAATAGGTTTTTTAAGGTTATCTTAACACTAATAATTAGAAATAGCTACAGCAACAAAACGTAATAAGTAAGGAAGCCATGAATTTATGTTATAAATAAAGCGAGGTGAAAGCCCATGCAATGGGGTAGAATTCTTACAGCAATGGTAACTCCTTTTACCAATGAAGGAAGGTTAAATTTAGATGCAGCTAAAGAGATTGCAACCTATCTGATCAACCATGGAAGTGACAGTTTGGTTGTATGTGGTACTACTGGGGAAACACCAACCCTAGAACATGAGGAAAAATTACAACTATTTAAAGCAGTAAAAGAAGCAGTTGGAGATAAAGCAGCTGTAATTGCTGGAACAGGAACCAATTCCACTGCAACAAGTATAGAATTAACTCGTGAAGTAGAAGTCATTGGAGTGGATGGTTTATTACTTGTAGCACCTTATTATAACCGTCCTTCACAAGAAGGCTTATATCAACATTTCAGAGCTATTGCTGCGGAGACTAAGTTACCAATTATTCTTTATAATATTCCATCTCGAACAGGATGTAATATGGAGGCGGCTACAACTCTTCGTTTGGCTGAAATTGATAACATAATTGGAGTTAAAGAATCTAGTGGCGATCTTGATCAGGTTACTTATATATTAAAACAAGCACCTCCTGATTTTTATCTTTATGCAGGAGACGATTCTATGACGCTGCCTACAATGGCTGTTGGAGGGTATGGTGTTATTAGCGTAGCTTCTCATGTAGTTGGGGACAAAATGCAAGATATGATTAAGGCCTTCATAAATGGAGATATAACAAAAGCAGCAAAATTACATCAGGAACTTTTCCCCATTTTTAAATCCTTATTTGTTACTAGTAACCCGGTTCCAGTGAAGGAAGCTTTAAACATGATGGGGTTACCAGCTGGACCGGTAAGATTACCTTTAGTTGGTGCAAATGAAACTGAGAAGGAAATAATTGCTAAAGAGCTTAAGAAGGCAGGTATTCTGTAAAAAGTCCATAGAATGTTGCTAGGTAAGGTGAAATCGGTTATAATAATATATAGCTGGTGTGAAGAACGTGAAAAAGAAACCGGGCCGGCGTAGGGCCCGGTTTTTAGTTGTCATTATATATTTTTTACATTAATTTTAAATAAATGGAGGTGGATGAATGGGCGAAAATGAGCAAAAAGTATCCCTTATTCCCTTAGGTGGACTCGGGGAAATTGGTAAGAACATGATGGCGATCAGGTACGGGAACAGCATACTGGTCATTGACTGTGGCTTAACTTTTCCCGAGGATGAAATGCTTGGTGTTGACGTTGTTATTCCTGATTACAGTTATTTAATAGAAAATAGACATATGGTAAAAGGTATCATCGTAACCCATGGGCATGAAGACCACATTGGGGCACTGCCATATGTTCTAAAAGACTTAAATGTACCTGTTTATGGCACTAAATTAACATTAGCTCTTATCCAAGCTAAATTGAAAGAACAAGGGAATTCGGTATCTGCCAGATTACAACAGGTTAAACCAAGGGATACAATAAGGTTAGGCCCTTTTAAAGTAGAATTTATACATGTTAGCCATTCTATTACAGATACGGTGGCCTTAGCGATACGAACACCAGTAGGTACGATTGTCCACACGAGTGACTTTAAAATTGATTATACTCCTATTGATGGAGAAGTTTTTGATTTTTATAAGTTTGCTCAACTAGGCGAAGAAGGTGTTTTAGTTCTATTATCAGATAGTACCAACGTTGAGCGAACGGGCTATACTATGTCTGAACGTATAGTCGGAGAAACTTTTGATGAAATCTTTCGTCAGAGTCGTGAACGGATTATTGTTGCTAGTTTTGCTTCTAACATACATCGAGTACAACAGATAATTTCTACAGCCCATAAGTATAACCGTAAAGTTGCTGTTATTGGCAGAAGTATGGTTAATGTGGTTAGTATTGCTTCAGAACTTGGCTATCTCAATATACCAGAAGGGACTTTAGTAGAGGTAAGTGAATTGGGTTATTTGCCCAAAAATGAAGTTGTAATAATTTCTACTGGTAGCCAGGGAGAACCTATGTCAGCATTGACCCGCATTGCCAGAAATGATCATCGGCAAATTGAAATTGTTCCTGGTGATACAGTAATAATATCTGCTTTGCCTATTCCGGGTAATGAAAAATTAGTATCACGAACGGTTGATTATTTATTTAAACAAGGGGCTAATGTCTATCATGAAGCAATAGAAGGAGTGCATGTGTCGGGACATGCGAGTCAAGAAGAACTAAAGTTGATTTTAAGTATGGTAAAACCCAAATATTTTATACCTGTTCATGGAGAGCATCGTATGCTAATCAAACATGCTCACCTAGCTGAAGAGTTAGGTATACCTCCCCAAAATATATTTGTAGCTGAAAATGGGCAGGTAATAGACATTACTCGTGAACATGCTTGTATTAGTGGGAGAGTTAGCTCTGGACGTTTATTAATTGATGGTTTAGGAATAGGTGATGTTGGAAATATTGTTCTAAGAGATCGTAAGCAGCTTGCTCAAGATGGCTTGTTAATAGTGGTTTTAACACTAAGTAAAGAAAATGGAACAGTATTAGCAGGGCCAGATATTATATCAAGAGGTTTTGTATATGTGAGAGAAGCCGAGGAACTCCTTGAAGAGGCCAAAGAAAAGGTGCGCCAAACATTAGATAAATGTGAGGAACGTAAAATAACAGATTGGGCAACAATTAAAAGTAATATTAGAGATAGTCTAGGTAAATTTCTTTATGAGAAAACTAGACGTCGACCAATGATTTTGCCTATTATAATGGAAGTCTAAAAATAGTTATAAAAATAAAATGAACCGGTTAATACCAGGTTCATTTTTTATTACTTAAAAAATTATTTTAGTTCGTCGGCTTGGAAAATGACCCACAAGCTGAACATTTTGTTTTACTAAATTGCTGTTTAAGGATTTGATATACTTTGGGGACCTAGGTTTATTATAGAGCCAGGTTGATATGCATTATCTAAATAATCATATGGATCTGTACTAAAAATGCGGACAATACGAGCTTGGTTTAGATTTAATGGTTCTACCTCAACTTCGATATTATTGATTTTTATTTTTTCTAGTTTAGGAGAATAATTTAAAGCTCCCTCCCAAATAACTTCTGGGGGTATAGGACTATAAATCACTAGTGTAACCTCCCTGAGGTTGAATTATCTCTCTCATTAATGAGGCTTCTCAGGCGTTTGACAGCGTCAGCCAGACCACCAACTTCATTAATCAATCCAACTTCAACAGCGTCTTTACCTACTAAGACAGTTCCAATATCACGTGCAAGTTCACCTGTTTGGAACATTAAATGGCGAAGTTTTTCCTCAGTGATATTAGTGTGTTCAGTTACAAAACGAATCACGCGATCTTGCATTTTATCAAGATATTCATAAGTTTGAGGAACCCCGATTACCATACCTGTTAAGCGAATAGGGTGAATAGTCATAGTTGCAGTTTCTGCAATATAAGAATAATCAGCGGCTACGCTAATTGGTACACCGATGCTATGGCCACCACCTAAAACTAAAGAAACCACAGGCTTAGACATACTTATTAGCATTTCAGCAATAGCAAGCCCAGCTTCAACATCGCCTCCGACTGTGTTTAATACCACCAAAAGACCCTTTATGTTTGGGTCTTGTTCTATAGCAACTAATTGAGGAATAATATGTTCGTATTTGGTTGTTTTATTTTGTGGAGGCATAACCAAATGACCTTCAATTTGGCCAACTATTTGGAGACAATGGATATCGCTTTTGTTAGTAGGCACAGTTGTTTGGCCTAACTCTTTAATATTTTGTAATTCTGGGTTCATAGAACGACGAACAATATTACCCCGGGAAGGTTCTTTGGATGGTTCTTTTTGGGGTAAAGAAGGAGCATTTGGGGTTGTAGTTGTAGTAGGTTGTTGGATAGGCTCGAAGCTAGATGTAATATCTGAACTTGACATTTTACATTTCCTCCTATTACGAAACTAATAAAACTTGAGATTTAAGCCGTTAAAGATAATAAATATTTACATTTAGTATAAGAAAGTAAGTTGCTAAAAATACATTAATAGATACTTTTTATTAAGAAAGCAAGGGATTCCCCTTTTTTTCGTAGAATAGTAGCATTAGGGTGATGGAAAATGGCTCCTGCTAAAATAACTACAGAGAAAATAAAGAATGAAATAATTGGGATAGTTTTAGTTGCCCTATCTGTTCTATGCTGGGCAGGTTTGTATGTTTTGGATGTAGGATATATAAGCTCTACTGACAGTATTGGAACTGTTGGTCAATTATTAGTACGTTGTTTAAGTGCGCTTACGGGTGAAGGTAAATACTTATTTCCTTTTTTGTTAACAGCTTGGGGTATTCGCCTTATTAATGGTAATAAAGAGAAAGTTAACAATTTAAAATATCGAATGGTTGGATGCATATTACTATTTATTACTTTATTAAGTACATTACACCAATCGTTTTTAAAGGTAGATAACTATAAAGAAGTTTTTAAACTCGGTTTGGAAGGCCAAGGTGGCGGTCTTATTGGTGCATTGGGAGCTCTTATTTTAAAAGCTATTTTTGGTGAGCTAGGAACATGGATTGTTTTATTTACATTAACTGTTATTGCAATTCTATTAATAACAGGTATATCATTAACTAGTTTTATTGGTCGTTTTCGTCAAATTATCTCATCATCATTTACTTTCTTAAAAAAATGGTTAAGTGATTTTTTGTTCATGGAAATTGAAGAGGATGTTGAAAAGAATAAGAAAAAAAACAAAAAAAGAGGGAAACGAAAACTAAGAAAGCAGAATGATGAAGAACAAGTAGTATCATTTGAAGATAGTGAGCAAACAGAGATAGCAACTATGAGTGAACAATCAGAAAGTTTAGTATCTGTTATAAATAAGGAAGAGGAGTTTAAACAGGTTCAGGTCTATCCAGAAAATGTAACTCCCATGAACTCTGAGGATGAAAAAGAATCAGAGGAACAATCTAAAGATAGCCCCCAAACAGAGGCGAGCATAACTATAAAAGGAAGGAACAATTCAACACAAGAAAATTATATTTTACCACCAATAAGCTTATTAAATCGTTCTGTACGGGTAAAAAATCCTCGTCTAGAAAAAGATATCACTGATCGTATTAAAATACTAGAAGATACACTTGAAAATTTTGGAGTTAAAGTTAAAGTTACGCAGGTAAGTTGTGGGCCAGCTATAACTCGTTATGAGGTTCAACCTGCCCCTGGAGTTAAAGTTAGCCGCATAGTTAGTTTGGCTGATGATGTGGCATTGAGTTTGGCAGCATCTCAGGTTCGTATTGAGGCTCCAATTCCAGGTAAGGCTGCTGTAGGTATTGAAGTTCCAAATAAAGAAATTGCGGTTGTCTATTTAAGGGAAGTAATAGAAAGTCCTTCTTTCACAGAATCAAGTAGTCGCTTAACAGTAGGATTAGGAAAGGATATTGCTGGTAATACAGTGATTGCCGACCTAGCAAAAATGCCCCATTTGCTTATTGCCGGCTCAACAGGATCCGGAAAAAGTGTTTGTTTGAATTCTTTAATTTGTAGTTTGTTATTTAAGGCTACTCCACAGGAATTAAAATTATTAATGATTGATCCCAAAAAGGTAGAGTTAACCCAGTATAATGGCATTCCCCACTTACTTGCACCAGTCGTAAGCCAACCCAAAAAGGCTGCTACAGCCTTACAATGGATGGTAAACGAAATGGAAAAAAGATATGAACTTTTTGCTGGAGCTGGAGTAAAAGATATTACTCGTTATAATCAATTGAAGCAAAAAGAAAATGAAGGAGAGGAAACTTTACCTTTAATAGTAGTTCTTATTGACGAACTAGCAGATTTGATGATGGTTGCTCCGGCTGACGTTGAAGATGCTATCTGCAGATTGGCGCAGATGGCTCGTGCTGCTGGTATTCACCTAGTGGTTGCCACTCAACGTCCTTCGGTAGATGTTATAACCGGTTTAATAAAAGCAAACATCTCTTCGCGGATAGCATTTGCGGTTTCTTCGCAAATTGATTCCCGTACAATTTTGGATATGGGTGGTGCTGAGAAATTATTGGGTCGTGGAGATATGCTCTTTTTACCAATTGGAGCAAACAAACCCATAAGAGTCCAAGGGGTTTATGTTTCTGATCGGGAAGTAGAGGATCTGGTTACTTATGTTAAACAACAGGCCCGCCCAGAGTATAATCCTAACTTTTTAAAAACAGAAGAAAGCAGCGATAATAATATGGACGCTGATGACGAACTATTTCCGACAGCTTTAAAGGTTGTTTTAGAAACTGGGCAAGCTTCTATATCTATGCTTCAGAGGCGTCTTAGAATAGGATATACACGAGCAGCTAGATTAATGGATATGATGGAAGCCAGGGGATTTGTAGGGGGGCATGAAGGTACAAAAGCGCGAACTATTTTAACGAACTGGGATGAATACAATGAGTTGTTTGGGTCGAATGAGGAACCTTAATGAAGGATTTTTTATAATTATGTAGAAGTGAACTCACCGGAGGTGAAGCCATGGCAAATGTAGGCGAAATACTACGTGAAGCTCGCCAAGAAAAAGCGATTTCCCTTCGTGAAGCTGAAGAAGCCACAAAAATACGTTTAAAGTATCTTGAAGCTCTAGAAAATGGAGAATATGATCAAATTCCCGGTCGTGTCTATGCTCAAGGGTTTTTACGTAATTATGCCAAATACCTAGGGTTAAATGTCTCGGAATTAATAAATCAATTCAAAGAAGAGTATCCTCCTGAAGAAGAAAAAATAATAGAAGAACTAACTACATCAGTACCAGCACCCTCTTTAAAAAAATCAAAAATATTGTTCATTATCTTAGGAGTATTTCTGATTTTATGGAGTATGAATTGGTTATATAATCATTATAAGCCTTTAGAACAAACACCTCTACAATCATCAGTAAACGAACAAACAACTAGACCACAATCACAGATAACAACACCTCCACCAGCATCTGAAATTGGAGAGATTGAAGGCTTAGAGATCGAATTAAAATTGGATGGTAGATGTTGGACCAACGTAGTGATAGATGGTAAAGATAATTTTTCTGGTATTTTAAATGCTGGAGAAAGTAAAGTGTTCAAAGGTGATAACGAAATATATGTGAAATTGGGGAATGCTGGAGCAGCTAAAATAATAGTTAATGGTAAGGTTCAACCATCTTTAGGTGATTACGGAGAAATTTTTGAAAAAACTTTCAAAGCTTCCGATTATAACAATTAAAGAAAAGTGGATGGAAAAATTATGACTAAAATAGCAATTGTAACTCTTGGTTGTCCCAAAAATGAAGTTTATAGTGAATATATGCTAGGGGTGCTATCCAATTCAAATTATGAATTTGTTGATGACCCTATAAAAGCAGAAGTAGTAATAGTTAATACTTGTAGCTTTATTACAAGTGCAAAACAAGAAGCCCTTGAAACGATTTTACAACTTGCTAGTTTAAAAAATTCGCCTTATCTCATAGTTACTGGTTGTATGGTTCAACAACATGGAAAAGAGCTCATAGAAGAGTTACCTGAAGTATCAGCTTTTATTGGTACAGAGGCACTAACTCGACTACCAGATGTTATTGAGAAAATTTTAAACGGGCAGCGTGTTTTTGATGTACCGGGCTACGAAGAGATTTTGCCCGAATTACCTCGGTTCGCACAAGATAAAAAACCCTATGCCTATCTTAAAATTTCTGAGGGATGTAATAACTGCTGTACTTATTGTACTATACCTAGCATTAAGGGTCCTTATCGCAGTCGCCCTATGGAATATATTGTTAAAGAAGCAAGGGAATTAGCTGAGAGTGGGATTAAAGAGTTAATTTTGGTTGCTCAAGACACGACTGCTTATGGAATAGATATTTATGGCGAATACCGTTTGCCAACGCTTTTATGTAGTCTAGCTCAAATTCCCGAATTATACTGGTTAAGGATACTATATACTTATCCTGAACGTATAACGCCTGAATTGATTGAGGTTATGGCTACTGAACCTAAAGTGGTTCCATATCTAGATATACCTTTACAACATATAAGTGAAGATATATTAAGGCGTATGGGTCGTCCAGGTACAGGAACAATAGGTATAAAAGTTATTGAAGATTTACGCCGGTCTATTCCAGAATTAGCTCTACGTTCAACTTTTATAGTAGGATTTCCTGGTGAAGAAGAAAAAGATTTTCAATTATTGCTGGATTTCCTTTCTTCAACTAAAATCGATTGGGTAGGAGCCTTTAAATTCTCTCCGGAAGAAGGGACAATAGCTTCGGAATTACCTAATCAAGTAGAAGAAGAAATTAAAGAGGAACGGTACCAGCTATTAATGTTATATCAACAGTCAATTACTAGGGCTTGTAATGAAAGATGGCTTGGGCAGAAAATGAAGGTTTTAATTGATGGTAAATCAGTTGGGAGAAGTTTTCGCCAAGCACCGGAAGTTGATGGTTTAATATATCTAAATAAGAGTAATGTTCCCCTTGGAAGTATAGTTACTGCTAAGTTGACCCATGTTTACGAAGATTATGATTTTAAAGCTGAGATTGAAATGTAAAAGGGACAGGTATTCTGTGGTAGGTCAACCAATTGAATCATAAGGTTTAAATATATATGATTTGTTATAATTGAAGGTGTTTTTAACCTTGGAGAGGAGTGTTTATATTGCACTTCAAAGGTTGGCACCTTCATTTTGTTTTATTGACAGCAATTCTCGTTTTTGGTTTGTTGGTTGGAGGTAGTCAAATTTATAGTTATTATGGGCAACAAAAGCCTTTAGCTAACGCTTTGACATCTCAAACCTGTGTAGAGGATATAAAAGTAAACGAAAGTAACGATAGTTTACAAGTTAAAGTCACTTTAGGACCTGTAGAAAATTTAAAGGAAGCCTATACTGAAATTGAAAAATCAATATTTGAAGTTTATGGTCAACAAGCTCAACTTTTAATTGAAGGTAATTCCTCACCAGATTTGGACAAGTTGTGGCAGAATAGCCAATATGCTGTTTATGAAGCTGTAGTTAGGGGCAATTTTACTGAAATGGCAGAAACTATTGAAGAGTTAGCCAAAAATGCAGGAATAGACTATGCTATTGATTTAGATGAAGAAAATATTTATGTTCAATTTAGCAAAGGAGAAAATTATCTCTATCAGGTAGTACCACGACAGTCAGTTATTACAGAGGAAGGGGGAGGAGTATAATGCTAAAAGAAATTGCCGTTGGAGTAGCCATTGCAGTACTTGGTTTTTTAGCACTAAAAGGATTTGATATTACTCCTTTTCTTCTTCTGGTTGTTTTAATAGTCTCAGCATATTGGTTAATTGAAAAGAAAGGTATGCTATCTTCAACTTTAGGTAACAAAGTTTATACACCAATAGAAAAAGTTTCTTTTTTGGATATTGGAGGACAAAATACTGCCATTCAAGAATTAAAAGAAGGATTAGATTTTTTACTTCGTAGCAATCAGATTAAAGCAATGGGCATTCGTCCACTAAAAGGGATTCTTTTGACCGGCCCACCAGGAACAGGAAAAACACTTATGGCAAAAGCTGCAGCTACTTATACAGATGCAGTTTTTTTAGAAGCTAGTGGTAGCGAATTTATTGAAATGTATGCTGGTGTTGGAGCTCGACGTGTACGAAGCCTTTTCAAAGGAGCTCGAGATTTGGCTAAAAAGCAAGGCAAAAAACGAGCAATTATTTTTATTGATGAGCTAGATGTTTTGGGTTGTAAACGTGGGAGTAATTCCTCTCATATGGAATATGATCAGACTTTAAACCAACTCTTAGTTGAAATGGATGGCTTAAGGACAGAGCAGAACACCCAGATTTTGGTTATTGGAGCCACAAATAGGGCTGATTTATTAGATCCTGCTCTATTGCGTCCTGGACGCTTTGACCGTCAGGTTAAGGTTGATTTACCTGATCGTGAAGGGCGACTTGCCATTATAAAAATGCATATGGCTAATAAACCCGTAACTGAAAATGTAGATTTTGAACATTTGGCTCGGGAGACTTTTGGGTTTTCTGGTGCTCAATTAGAAAGTGTAGCTAATGAAGCTGCGATATTAGCTCTACGTGAAAACGCTTCTAAAATTGATCAAAAACACTTAATGGAAGCTGTAGACAAAGTAATGTTAGGTGAAAAATTAGGAGTTAAACCTACTAAAGAAGAAGTATATAGATTAGCTATTCACGAAGCTGGTCATGCAATAATCGGTGAACTTTTAAAACCAGGGTCAGTATCTCATGTAACTATAACTTCTAGAGGGCAAGCATTAGGTTATACTCGTCAGAAGCATGAAAATGATATTTATCTCTATACTCGTGAATATTTAGAAAACCAAATAGATGTTTGCTTAGCAGGTGCTGTGGCTGAGACCCTTATTTTAGGCTGCAAAAGTACAGGTTCTCGTAATGATTTCAAAGAATGTATGCGTTTAGCTAAGGTGATTATTACTTCAGGATTATCTGAATTAGGAGTAGTAGCTGAAGAAAATTTAACCTCAGAACAATTGCATAAGTCATCTACAGCTATTATTAATAAGGAAGAAGAAAAAGTAACCTCTTTATTAAAGGCTTATTCCGATGTTTTAGAAAATTTAGCGAAACTATTAGTTGAGAAGGAAACTGTAACAGGTATGGAACTACGTAATCTTTTAGCTAAACGAGAACAAGATAAGGTTTCTTGAAAAATGGTTCTATAAGGAAGGATTATCTGTATTTAAGGCGAATAGTACAACCATAAAGGGTAAAAGGGTTAAAAAGATATGAGATTATTTATTGCTAATAAACTTTCTCCGGAAATTCTAAAAACAGTGGCAAAAGTTCAAGGAGAATTGCGTCAATTGCCAGCCTCTATAAAATGGGTTCCTACTGAGAATATTCATCTGACTCTCAAGTTTTTAGGAGAAGTCTCACCATCTAAGGTTGAAGACATAATTGGTGCTTTGGAACATGCCGCCGAAGGTATTAGTCCCTATCAGCTAGAAATAAAAGGGGTAGGGGTTTTTCCTAATTGGCGAGTACCTAGAGTTATTTGGGCTGGAGTGGATTTTGACTCAACCTTAAATGAACTAAGCAAACAGTTGGATAGAGAATTAGTTAAACTGGGATTTCAAAAGAATAACAAATTCAGACCTCATTTGACTCTCGGACGGCTACGGTCAGGTATAGAAAGCGGAATTTTAAAGGAAAGGTTAAAAATGTTGATGGGAGTTAGTTGGGGGAAAGAAATTATTACTAGTATGAATTTAATTGAGAGTTGCCTAACTCCAAAAGGGGCTTATTATCGAACGATTGCCAAGGTTTCGTTTTCATAAAAAAGTTTTTAGGGAGGAGAACTCGACGCGTGGGGATAACAGATAAACAAAGAGTTTTAGAAAACGCCTTAAACCAAATTGAAAGGCATTTTGGTAAAGGTTCTATAATGAAATTAGGAGAAACTGGTACTAGACTAAATATAGAAGCAATATCTACTGGAGCTCTGCCTTTGGATGTTGCCTTAGGTGTAGGGGGGTTACCACGAGGAAGAGTAATAGAAATATATGGCCCAGAATCATCTGGTAAAACTACGGTTGCTCTACATGTAATCGCAGAAGCTCAACGTATAGGTGGTACTGCAGCTTTTATAGATGCAGAGCATGCACTTGATCCTGTTTATGCTAAAAACCTTGGGGTTGATATAGATAATCTCTTGGTTTCTCAACCTGATACAGGCGAACAAGCCTTGGAAATTGCTGAAGCCTTGGTGCGTAGTGGAGCTATTGATGTAATTGTCGTTGATTCTGTCGCGGCTTTAGTACCCAAAGCAGAACTTGATGGCGAAATGGGAGAAGCTCATGTTGGCTTACAGGCGAGATTGATGTCCCAAGCTTTGCGTAAATTAGCTGGAGTTATATCTAAATCTCGTTCAGTGGCAATTTTTATTAATCAATTAAGGGAAAAAGTCGGTATTATGTTTGGAAGTCCAGAAACCACTCCAGGTGGTCGGGCTTTGAAATTCTATTCATCAGTTCGTCTTGATGTTCGTAAATCGGAGCAACTTAAGCAGGGTACAGAAATTATTGGCAATCGTACTAAAATTAAAGTAGTTAAGAATAAAGTGGCTCCACCTTTTCGCCAAGCAGAATTTGACATAATTTATGGAAAAGGTATTGACCGTGAGGGTTGCCTTCTTGATATGGGTGTTCAATTTAATATAGTTAAGAAAAGTGGTGCTTGGTATTCTCTTGGAGAAGAACGCTTAGGGCAAGGCAGAGAGGCGGCTAAAGAATTTTTACGTGAGCATGCAGATCTAGCTTCATCAATCGAAGCTCAGATTAGAGAAAAAACAGGTCTAATAAAACCTTCCTTAGAAAAAGAGAATGAGGATGCAGCCAAAAACGAAAAAGCCAAATAATCAATCGAAGACAGCGGCTTGGAATTATGCTCTTAGATTATTAACATTCCGTCAGCGCAGTTGCCAAGAAATGCGTCTGCGACTAAAGCAAAAAGGTTTTATAGACGAAATCATAAATCAAACGTTAGAAAAGTTAAAGGATTTGAATTTGCTTGATGATGTACGCTTTGCTGAGGATTGGGCTAGTTATCGAGTAAATAACCATCCGATGGGTGGATTGCGTCTGAAACAGGAATTACAGCAACGGGGGATAGAACCTTCTTTGGCAGAAGAAGTCGTAGCTAAGGTACTAACACCAGGGTTGGAATTGGTTTTAGCAGAAAAATTGGCCCAAAGATACTGTTTAAAAAATTATAACAAAAATACTAATTCCAAACGTTTAGCACAATATCTTTGGCAAAGGGGTTTTAATATAGATATAATTTATCAAGTTATAACAAAAATAGACATGTACAAGGATGTTGACAGCTAATAATTAAAAGAATACAATATATTGTTGGGAGAAACTAACATAGGGATACAAACTTTAATATATAGTATTTGGATGCTGTTGTGTTTGGCTTGGATAGGAAGATAGACCTATGACCTGAAAATAAAAAAGAATATGGAATTTTTAGGTCCTTAACAGGTACTATAGTGTGTCCTGGTTTTAAACAAAACAAGGATATTTGTTTGTTATTCCTATGGTTAAGCCGAGTTTCGACTCGGCTTAATTTAATAATGGGGAGGTGAGTTACAATTCAATATATGCTTCTTATAATAGGTATTTTACTTGGAGTAATTAGCGGTTATGCTATTCGCAAATATTTAGCCGAGGCTAAAATTGCTTCTGCTGAAAAAGCAGCTGAGTCAATTGTTGAGGAAGCAAAGAAAGAAGCTGAAGCTAAGAAAAGAGAAGCTGTTTTAGAAGCTAAAGAAGAAGTTCATAAGATGCGTAATGAGGTTGAGAAAGAAAACAGGGAACGACGTAATGAGCTTCAACGTCTAGAACGACGCTTATTACAAAAAGAGGAAGCTTTAGATCGTAAAACTGAAGCTAATGAGCGTAAGGAGGCAAGTCTCCACCGCCAGGAGGAGGCTATCCAAAAGGTAAGGGAAGAACTAGACGAATTACGTAATAAGCAGATTTCCGAGTTGGAACGAATATCTGGCTTAACTACTGAAGAAGCCAAGTCTATCTTATTAAAAAATGTAGAAGAAGAAATACGCCATGAAGCAGCTTTAATGATTAAACAGGTAGAAGCTGAAGCAAAAGAGGAAGCTGAAAAAAGGGCTCGTAACCTTATAACACATGCTATTCAACATTGTGCTGCTGACTATGTAGCAGAGGCTACAGTTTCAGTGGTTAACTTGCCTAATGATGAAATGAAAGGGCGCATTATTGGTCGGGAAGGTCGGAATATAAGAGCGTTAGAAACCTTAACTGGAGTAGATTTGATAATTGACGATACTCCGGAAGCAGTTATCCTTTCCAGTTTCGATCCTATTCGACGAGAAATTGCTCGGATTGCCCTAGAAAAATTGATAATTGATGGCCGTATTCATCCAGCAAGAATTGAAGAAATGGTTGAAAAAGCACGTCGCGAGTTAGAGCAAAGAATTAGGGAAGAAGGCGAACAAGCTACCTTTGAGGTTGGTGTACATGGTTTACACCCTGAATTAGTAAGATTATTAGGCAAATTAAAATACCGTACTAGTTATGGTCAGAATGTTCTCAAGCATTCTTTAGAAGTTGCATTTTTATCAGGGGCATTAGCTGCTGAGTTAGGAGTAGATGTGCAATTAGCAAAACGAGCAGGTCTACTTCATGATATTGGTAAAGCAGTTGATTTTGAGGTAGAGGGGCCCCACGTCAAGTTAGGGGTTGAACTAACTAAAAAGTACCGAGAATCTCCAGAAGTAATTCATGCTATTGAAGCTCATCATGGAGATGTAGAACCTCATAGTATAGAAGCCAGTCTGGTACAAGCAGCAGATGCTATTTCGGCTGCTCGTCCAGGTGCTCGTCGTGAGACCCTAGAGGCTTATATTAAACGGTTAGAAAAACTCGAAGAAATTGCCGACTCTTTTGAAGGGGTCGAAAAATCATATGCTATTCAAGCCGGTAGAGAAGTACGCATCTTAGTAAAACCTGATAAGGTAGATGATGTCTTAGCCGTACGAATGGCTAGAGATATCGTTAAGAAGATTGAACAAGACATGGAGTATCCAGGACAAATTAAAGTTGTGGTAATTCGTGAGACTCGGGCTGTTGATTATGCTAAGTAATAATCATGGCAGGGGTGGAAAAAGACTTTACCATCTCTGCCATTAAATTTTGTCTTTTAAGAGGGACGAGATAGGCAGGAATTTTACTATAGTTGAAGAAGTAGTGTCAATATTGGTTCAAGCAACTTATATATAAAGTACGGGGGCAGGTGTCGGCCTTGAGCCTAAGGTACAAACATGGCGGCGAAGTTTCAGATAGCATTAGTCTTCTTATATCCATATTAGTGCGTTATCCAGAAGTTGGAACTATTAATTTTGATTCTCAAAAACAGATTTTAAGGTTTAATTTTATGCTGACTCAACCATTAGCTAGTGATGATATAAAGGAATTTCAAAACAAATTCCGCAAATCACTAGAGGTATATAATGCTCTTGAGAATCGGCAACCTAAAGTAATAAAACTTGATCATAAACCTCATGATCAACTAATGATTTTAGAAGTCCAACGTGATGTAGCAACTCTTTCACATTATGAAATTGGATTAATAATGGCTTTGGTACGTGAAGAGTTTGGTACTAAGTTGGTTGCTGAAAATAATGATAATGTTATGGAAGAAGAATTGATCCTTCAGGAAGAACTAATTGATCACATGTTGGAGAGTGTTAAGGGTAAGGTATCCGAACGGCAATTAATTGCTTTTCGTGAGGAAGGTCGCGTCATGGTTTTTAATAAATAAAATGGTACAAATAGTATATAATACTTTTAATGCTTAAAGTATGAGGGGAAATTATTTGCGTTTTTTGATGTTAGGAGATGTAGTTGGTCGACCAGGTCGTAAGGCAATACAAAAGATACTACCAATGGTTCTCCAAGAACATAAACCTGATTTAGTGATTGCAAATGGGGAAAACGTTGCGGGTGGAAATGGTATTACCTTGGATACGGCATGGGAACTGTTTAGTGGGGGTATTGATGTTATAACTTTGGGTAATCATGTATGGGATAAGCGAGAAGCTTTTTCTTTGTTAGATAAGGAAGAACGCATTATAAGACCGGCCAATTATCCACCAGGAACACCTGGTAGGGGTTATACTATAGTAAATGTTAATCAGGAATATAAAGTAGGAATTATAAATTTATCAGGTAGAGTATTTTTACCTCCTATGGATTGCCCTTTTCGTATTGGTTACCAACTAGCAGAAGAATTACGTGAGGAAACCAAATTTATATTAGTTGATTTCCATGCTGAAGCAACTTCAGAAAAGGTTGCCTTAGGATGGTATCTAGACGGCATGGTAAGTGCTGTTGTTGGGACTCATACTCATATACAAACAGCAGATGCTCGAATTCTTCCCAACGGTACAGCTTATATAACTGATGTAGGAATGACAGGTCCAAGAGATTCTGTATTAGGAGTAAAAAAAGAGATCATAATTAATAAGTTCTTATCTAACCTACCAGCAAGGTTTGAAGTTGCTAATGGGGTAATGCAATTAGAAGCAATAATAATTGATGTTGATCCTGTAACTGGTAAGGCTGTAAGCGTTAATCGACTACAACATTATTATTCTGATTAAAAAATGTAAAGCCTACTTACATTAAGTAAGTAGGCTTTGATTATAATAAACATAAATGAAGTGGAATGGAGTCGTTATGAGGCCGTTAATTGGAGATTTACATACTCATACAAGTGCTTCAGACGGTTTATTATCATCTTCTGAACTATTATACTTTGCTAGAGATAAAGGATTGGAAATTGTGGGTATTACAGACCACGATAGTATTTCTGGATTGGAAGAAGCATTAAAGCTTGGACCTGAAATGGGTTTAACTATTGTACCTGGGGTAGAACTAAGTACTGAAAACGGAAAAAAAGAGATTCACATTTTAGGTTATTACATAGAGTGGCATAACGAGAAATTCTTATTGTTTTTAAAATTAATGCGTCAAGATAGAGAACGTCGGAATATAAGGATAATTAAAAGATTACAAGAATTAGGTTTTGAAATTAGCATAGAAGATGTAGAGAAAGAGGTACATGGAGAAGCAATTGGTAGACCACATATTGCAGCAACTTTAGTTCGCAAAGGGTATGTACCTTCATTTGAAATTGCTTTCTCAACTTTACTTAAGCGAGGTAAACCTGCTTATGTTCCACGAAATAAAATTTCACCCTATAAAGCAGTAGAGGTAATTTTAAGTGTTGGTGGTGTACCTGTTTTGGCTCACCCAGGTTTAAGTAAAGTTGATGAACTTATACCAGATTTAGTCACGGCAGGTTTACAAGGTATTGAGGTTTATTATCCTTTTCATGATGAGTTAACAACCAAACACTATAAGGAAATCGCCAATAAATATAATCTCATAATAACAGGTGGTTCAGATTTTCATGGGCAAAAAGATAATAGCCACGCAGATCTGGGTTCTATTCGTATTGGCGAGGAAGAGTTCATTAAATTAAAAAGAAGAGCTGAAAAAATAAAGGAATGCATTAAGGTTTAGTTTTAGAACATATATTTTAATAATCGAGCCTTTTGCAAAATAACTTTTTTGCCAAAAATAAAAGCTAAATATTAAGCAAACAGATGACTAATTTTACAGTTAATGCTATTTGATACTCTATTGTTTAAAATTGGCAAAAGGCAGTAGCCTAAAAAAGGGTACATTATCTCCTAGGTTCTAGAATCGAATTTTTAAACTAATATTTTTATTTTTTATGCAGCTTTGGATTTAATATTTTTAGCATTTTTAACTGCAAGTGCTGATGCTAGTAATACTATTGCATTAATAAATAAGTAGGTAGTAACTTTGTGAATATCTCTTACATGAAGATCGTTAGCTGTTAAATAATCTTTTAATCCAGAGTTGCATCTTTCTACCGAAGTTATTTGATTGTAAAGTTCATTCCAACCTTTGCTATCACGATGGGGCATGGAAAATCTTCTTGGATCATCAGCTACTCTTACCTTGATTACCATGCCATAATCTGATGATGAACACCATTGTGTACCGTAAGGGCAATCTACTTTCCCTAATACATGGGGACAACGAAATTTTAGATATTTTTTATCACATCCCCAATAGACCATTTCATAACCCATAGAGCATTTAGGAGTGCCATTAGATGTATAGCCTGTAGGTGGCTCTTTTTCATTTCGTAAGTTTAAAGGAATAATAGCTTGAGCCCCTGCATTTAGGCAGTATTCATAATTCTTTTTTTGATCATATCCAGCATCTGCTAAAACATATTTAAGTTTATGGAGATATTCTTGACTAAGTACATTTCTAACTAATGGAATTAATACATCACCGTCATTTACATGAGCAGATGTAACTTCTAAAGCAACAGGAAGTTCACTTTTAGTATCAACAGCTAAATGTAGCTTGTAACCAAACCAGGTTAGTTTATTCTTAAAGCTATCAAACTTAGCACCCCAGGTAGCATTTTCCGTATCCTTGCATTTTTTCTTAGATTGTTTTTTCTCATATGCATCAATAGCTGTACTATCTATAGCTATAGTAGAACCATCAATCAAACCTTCTTTAGTACATTTTTCTGCTAAGTCATAAAATAATTTTTCAGCTAAATCTTTATCAACTATTTGTTGGAATACTCGACTAAATACAGATACGGAAGGAACCGAGTCAGTTAAATTAAAACCGCAATAATATTTAAAACGAATATCTGATAGAAGTCTGGAATTAAGAGCCGTAAAAGTAGATATACCTTCTAAAGGTGCTGCTAAAAGTGCCCTTAAAATAGCAACTCTATTATAACCTTTAGCTCCTTAGGGTGATGAAGGTCTCAACATTTTAGCATATAGTTCTAAATCTAGAACCTTAAAAAGTTCAGTTAATTTGCTTTCAGGCTCAAATTCTAAAAATTGTTCAAAGGAAAATAAATTTTCTTGGAGAATATACAAGTGACTTCACTCTTCGTGGTTTTCTTGTTGGGTCACTTGAAAATTCTCGATTTTTGGGGTGAAGTTCTTTTTTATGGACTTAAAACCCGCTATTTTAAAGGGCTATTAATTATGCAAAATGCTCAATTAGTAAAATAAGGGGGTATTGGCCATTGGCTATCCACAAAGAAGGGATGGTTGACAAACGCATTAAAGATTTAGAAAAGAAAGTTGAACAATTAAGGCTCAGTCGCCGCATATTGATGCGTCTAGTAGAAAAAAGTGAGACGGAAAAGTGGGAAATGGTTAACCGTTTACGACGAGAGAAGGAACAACTTCAGCTACGTAATCAACGTTATGCTAAAACAATTTGGAAGAAGAATAAGCAATTGCTTTTTTTGACTAATAAGACAAACGGAGATATTGTTTCATAGTCCTTGACCTATTTAGTGAGGGTGCTTTATACTAATAATAAAATGAATAAGATACAGGTGCCTCAATGGTTAAAAGGGAATCAGGTGAAAGGCCTGAGCGGTCGCGCCACTGTAACTGAGGAGCTTTTTTTAATAAGCCACTGGTAGCACAAGCATACTGGGAAGGCAAAAAAAGTGATGATTCAGGAGCCAGGAAACCTGCCTGTAAATGGATATGACCTTCGCGTAAAGGGCTTGCAATTATGGTTTTAGTTTATATACTTCAGCCGCCAACAATGCGGGGCTGAAGTTTTATTTTTAGGAGGCCAAGTTATGGAAAGGGGTTCATTAATACTAGTTCTTGGTGGTGCTAGAAGTGGTAAAAGTGCCTTGGCTGAAAAATTGGCGGCTTCTAGTAACGATGTTGTTTATGTAGCCACAGCATACGTTAAAGATGAAGAAATGGTAAAGAGAGTGGAAAAACATCAGAGTAGAAGACCATCTGGATGGCGTACTGTAGAAGCACCTATTGATTTGGTTGATACTGTAGCTACTGAAGGGTCAAAAGCAGATACATTACTTATAGATAGTTTAGGTATGTGGTTAAGTAATCTTTTGGAACATCATTTAAGCGGTAAGGAGTTGAACTACGACGAAAATGAATTAATGATGGAAAAAATCCTTTTAAAGGTTAAAGAACTTGCATTAATGGCTAACAAAGTAAAATCTCGAGTAATATTAGTTACTGACGAAGTTGGTATGGGGTTAATACCTCCCTATCCTTTAGGCAGAATGTATCGAGATCTTCTAGGTTCTGCCAATCAAGAAATGGCGCGTTTTGCAGATAACGTTTATTTTGTTGTGGCAGGTTTGCCTATTACTTTAAAGGGTTCAATTTTAGAAGAATAGAATTAATGATGGAGGAAATACTGGTGGCCAGAAAATTACGTAGAGGCTATACTACTGGCACATGTGCAGCAGCTGCTTCTAAGGCAGCGGCAATTGCTCTCTGGCAGGGTAAAAAGGTAGAAAATGTCACTTTGACTTTACCTCGTGGAGAAAGGGTAAATATACCTGTTTCAGTAAGAGAAACATCTTTTGGTACAGAGGCTAAAGTTATCAAAGATGCCGGTGATGACCCTGATATTACAAATGGTGTTGCGATTTATGCTCATGCTCGTAAACGGGAACAAGGTTTGGTTTTAAAAGGAGGAAAAGGTATCGGTGTAGTGACCTGTCCGGGTTTAGCTGTTCCTGTTGGTGAGGCTGCTATTAACCCAGTCCCAAGACAAATGATAGAAGAGGCTGTAGCCCCCATTATTGATACGGGTAAGGGCATCGAATTAACTATTAGTATTCCTGAAGGGGAAAAATTAGCTAAAAAAACGTTAAATCCAAGATTAGGAATTGAAGGTGGCTTGTCAATTTTAGGAACAACAGGTATAGTAGAGCCGATGTCTGAAGAAGCTTTCCGAAGCTCTTTACTTCCCCAGATTGATGTTGCTAAGGCTGCTGGCTGGGATACTTTAATTTTAACACCGGGTCGTATGGGTCAGCGCCAGGCCGAAGAAAAGTATGGGTTACCTTCTAATGCTATTGTTCTAACAAGTAACTTTCTAGGTTTTATGTTAGAAGGTTGTGTGGAACGAGGGATAAAAAGAGTTCTTCTCTGGGGTCATGCTGGAAAGCTTGTAAAAGTAGCAGGTGGTATTTTTTACACTCATAGTAGGATTGCTGATAGTCGTCAAGAAATTTTAGCTGCTTGGGCAGCAGCATATGGTGCTCCCCAAAATGTAGTTAACCAGATACTTATGTCTACTACAGTTGAAGCTGTTTTTGATCTTATACCTAATACAGGATGGGGAGAGGGGTTTTTGGATAAATTAGCCGGCAGAGCAAGCCAACGAGCTCAAAACTTTGTTTTTGATGAATTAGAAGTAGGGACTGTTTTGTTAAATCTTAAAGGCCAAATGATAGGTAGTGATCAAGTAGCCAAAGAAATCTTGGAGGCATACTCATGGCAAACAAAAAAAGATGGTTAACAGTAGTTGGTATTGGTCCCGGGAGTCCAGAATACCTAACCCCGGCTGCATATAAAGCTGCTTTGATGGCTGAGGTACTTGTAGGAGGGAAACGGGCTCTAGGTTTATTTAAAGATTTAGAAAAGGACAAACATGTAATCAGTGGCAATCTTGAGAAATTATATAATTATCTTTTACAGCGGTATGGTAGGAAGACAGCAGTATTAGTTTCTGGCGATCCCGGATTTTACAGTCTTTTAAAATGGTTAAAAGGTAAATTTCCCAATGAAGATATAACTGTTATTCCTGGAATAAGTTCTGTACAATTAGCTTTTTCTTATTTAAAAGAAGGTTGGGAGGATGTTACATTTCTTAGTCTTCATGGTCGAACATTAGAAAAATTAGATGCCTATATTGATGATTTATCAAAAGGTTGTACCAAATTGGCAATTTTAACTGGTGGAGCTAATAACCCATCAGCTATTGGAAAATATCTAGTAAGTAAGGGTATTAGTAGTGACATGAAATTATGGTTAGGAATTGACCTTGGAACTGAGCATGAAGAAATCCATCAGGTAACGATTAAAGAACTCATTGATAAAAATATCAAAAAAGCAGGAGTTGTAATTATAGGATATGACAAATGTTAGTTGGCCATTCAACACACCAGGCATTCCTGATTCTTATTTTAGGCGTGGCCAGGTACCATTAACCAAAGAGGAAATACGTGTTATAACCCTATCCAAAGCTCGGCTTGGTCCGGAAATGACTGTATACGATATTGGTTCAGGGACCGGGTCTATATCTATAGAAGCAGCTAAATTTGTAAGTCCTGGACAGGTTTTTGCGATAGAGTCAAACCCTGAGGCTCAGGCCCTAATTGAACAAAATGCTAGATTATTTAACCTTAGTAATTTAAAATTGGTGCTAGGACAAGCCCCGGCAGTTCTCGAAAATTTGCCTCAGCCAGATCGAGTTATTATTGGAGGCAGTGGGGGTTATTTATCAGATATTTTAAAAATATCTCATGATATACTTGCTCCAGGAGGAATTATAGTTGTTAATGCTATAACGGTTGAGACCTTAAATACAAGCTTATGTTTTGGTAGGGAGAACGATTATGAGGTTGATGCTGTTTCAGCAAATTTATCTCGTTTGGTACAAGCTGGTCGCTATCATATATGGAAAGCTTTAAACCCAGTTTACATAATTCAACTTGTTAAATCTAAATAGATTTATTCTTTTCAAAGTTCAGGGGGGAGGACCCAAGTGACAGTTTTTTTTGTTGGTGCTGGACCAGGAGATCCAGAATTGATTACCGTTAAGGGTCGCAACTTGCTTGAGAGAGCCGATGTCATTATTTATACTGGTTCTTTAGTTAATCCTAAGGTTCTAGATTATGCAAATTCTGCCGCTAGTGTATATGATAGTTCTTCATTAACGTTAGAAGAAGTTTTGGATATTATAAAAAAAGCTATTTCAGAAGGACGTACAGTTGTTCGTTTGCATACTGGTGACCCATCATTATATGGTGCCATCCAAGAGCAGGTAGATTCTTTAATTAAGTTAGGTATACCATATGAAATTATTCCGGGTGTAAGTTCATTTGCTGCAGCGGCTGCAGCTGTTAAAAGAGAATATACTCTACCAGGAATCAGTCAGACTTTAATCCTAACCCGAAGGGCTGGTCGTACTCCCGTACCGGCTAAAGAAAGTTTACCTGAGCTAAGTAAGCATAGGACAAGCTTATGTCTTTTTTTGAGTACCCAGGCCCTAGAGGAAGCTACAGCAGAACTAGCCGAAGGCTATGGTTTAACAACACCTGCTGCTGTAGTATATAAAGCATCTTGGCCAGAAGAGAAGATAGTCTGGGGTACATTGGAAGACATTGCTCAAAAAGCCAAGGATACGGGTATTTCACGTACTGCTTTACTTTTAGTAGGAGATTTCCTTGGAAAAGGTTATAATCGCTCATGTTTGTATGATCCTTCTTTTGGTCATGGTTACCGCGAGGTTAAAAGGGATGACTAAACCCCTTGCTATTGTTACAGTAACTTCTCCTGGTTTAGAGTTGGCGTCAAATTTAACTAACTTGATTTCAGAAGATATTGATGTATTTATTCCAGAAAATCTATATAAAAGGATAGGTTTATCTGGTGGTAAATGGGAGGAGAAACTAACTTTTTTTTCCGAGGACTTATCAAAATTTTTAGGTGTTATTTTTAAAGAGTACAGAGGGTTAATACTGATTATGGCTACAGGAATTGCTGTTCGTGCCTTAAGTCCTCACCTTGTATCTAAATATCAAGATCCTGCTGTGGTTGTTGTTGATGTAAAAGGGAAATATGCTATAAGTTTACTATCGGGTCACTTAGGAGGCGCTAATGAACTAGCATATCGGATAGCTTCTTTACTTAAAGGAGAAGCAGTTATTACTACTGCTAGTGATACTCAAGGAAAGCCTTCTTTGGATATTGTAGCTAAAAAATTAAATATGGCAGTTTCCCCAGCTAAAAACCTTACTTCCGTCATGGCAGCTATAGTGAATGGCGAAGAAGTTGATTTTTGGGTAGAACCGATATATGAACCCAAAATAAAAGAGGAGTTTGCTCCTTTTAAATTTCGTACGTTGACCGTATATCCAAGTTTGAGTACAAATGTAGATAGGGCAGGCATTATTGTTACATGGCGTCGGTTACCCATACCAGGACCAAGGTGGATTTTCCTACGTCCACGTGACATTATTGCAGGTATTGGATGCCGAAAAAGTGTTTCTCATAAAGTTATTTTAAAAGCTTTAGGATTAACTTTAAAAAAAGCAGGCTTAACTTTTAAAAGCCTTAAAAACTTAGCTAGTGTTGATTTTAAGGCACAGGAACCGGGACTCCAGATTGTAGCTCAACGCTTAGGGCTTAATTTGATTACTTATAGACCTACGGAGTTAGCAAATTGCCTAAAGAAACACCCTGAACTAAACCACTCAGAAAATGTTAGTAAACGAGTAGGAATTGGTGGGGTTTGTGAGCCTGCTTCTTTACTTGCTTCTGGAGAGGGGGAATTGTTATGTCCCAAAATGATTTACCGGGGAGTAACCATTGCACTAGCAAGGGAGAGATAAGTGTAATTGGTTTAGGTCCAGGTAGTGAAGAGTATATGACTGAGAAGGCTAGACAAGCTTTAATTAATTCAGATGTAATTGTAGGGTACCGCACCTATGTTAAATTAATAGATAACTTTTTATCAGGTAAAGAAGTAGTTGTTAACGGTATGACTGGTGAGGTAGAAAGATGTAAAGAAGCAGTTCGGAGGGCTGCGGCTGGGGCAAAGGTTGCTGTTATATCAAGTGGAGATCCTGGTATTTATGGTATGGCAGGTTTAATGCTAGAAGTTTTATCAGAGCATCCTTGTGGCAAGGAAATAAATATTAACATTATTCCAGGGGTAACAGCAGCTTCTTCTGCGGCATCTATTCTTGGAGCACCTCTAATGCATGATTTTGCCGTTATCAGCTTAAGTGATAGATTAACAGCTTGGGAAGTTATTGCCAAACGTTTAGAAATGGCAGCCGAGGGTGATTTTGTTATAGTTTTATATAATCCTCGGAGTCATGGGCGTCCCGATTACTTAAACCGTGCTATAGAAATTATTTTGAAATACCGTAAACCCACCACCCCAGTGGGGGTAGTTCGTAATGCTGGTAGAGAAGAACAAGAATTATGGATTAGAGATCTTGATACTTTACCAGATTTACCAGTGGATATGTCTAGTACGGTTATAATTGGCAATAGCCAAACTTATATGTTAAATGGACGTTTAGTCACGCCTCGAGGGTATCGGTTATGATTTTAGTGTTAGCTGGTACGGCTGATGCAAGAGAAGTTATTCAGACTTTAAAATCAGAAGGCTATCAGTTGGCTGCTACTACAGTTACCTCTTATGGGGCGGAATTGGCTCAAAAAGCTGGGGCAGATTTTGTTCATAAAGGTGCGTTAAAAAGAGATGATATTATTAATTTTATTCAAAAACATAATATAAAGGCTGTTGTTGATGCCACTCATCCATTTGCTGTTCAAATAACTCGTGATACTAGGGAGAGTTGTAAATTACTAGGATTACCATATTATCGTTATCGACGGCCGGAAGCAAAGTTACCGTCTCATCCAAATCTATTTTGGACTAAAGATTGGAACAAAGCTGTAGAACTAGCTGCTTGTGGTCAAGTTATCTTTTTAACAATTGGAAGTAGAAATCTCAATAAGTTTACTTTAAATGCAGCTATACGCCAAAAAAGGCTTGTTGTTCGTATATTACCTGAGGTTAACTCTCTAGCAAGGTGTCATGAACTAGGCATTTCGACAAAGAATATTGTGGCTTTACATGGACCTTTTACTTATGAATTAAATAAAGAGTTATACCGTTTTTATGGAGTAGATGTAGTTGTAACTAAAGACAGTGGAACTACTGGTGGAGTGGAAGCCAAAGTTCAAGCAGCATTAGATTTAGGTTTAAAAGTTATTGTAATTTCTCGTCCAGTTGAACCGGATAGTCTAGAGCTCAATCAAATTATCCAATATCTTAGAAAAGATCAAGAAAAATTAAGTTATAGAGATTAATTATTTTAACAGAGTTCGGGAGTGGAATATGGTGAATTTTATGAATAACCCAAAAGAAATTGAGGAACGTAGTCATGAAATAATTAATTCAGAAGTAGGGGATTTGGGACTAGGTTTTGGAGAAAGGAAGATAGTTACTCGTATTATTCATGCTACTGGAGATTTAGATTATGCCAATCTAGTTGTTATTCATCCCGGGTTAGTACAAGCTGCTACTTCTGCTCTGAAGCAAGGGGCAAATATTATAACGGATGTAGAGATGGTACGGAATGGAATTAGTAGCAAGTTATTAGCGCGAGGTGGTGGGCAGGTTTTATGTGCTATACGGGATAAAGAAGTTGCTGATAAAGCTAAAGCCACTGGTGAGACCAGGGCTATGATAGCAATGGATCACCTAGCTTCTAGTATGTCAGGATCAATTATTGCTATTGGGAATGCCCCGACAGCCTTGTTTCGTTTATTACAGTTAATCGAAAGTGGGAAAGTCAATCCAGCTGCTATAATTGGTACACCAGTTGGATTTGTCGGTGCAGCAGAATCCAAGACTCTTTTAGAAAAAAGTAATGTTCCTTATGTAACTGTATGTGGTCCCAAGGGTGGCAGCTCAGTAGCAGTTGCTGCTGTTAATGCTTTATTGCATTTGGTATGGGATAAGGAGGACATTAGTCGTGGCTAAAGCTATTATGCTTCAAGGAACAAGTTCTAATGTGGGCAAAAGTATTTTAGCGGCAGCCCTTTGTAGAATTTTTTTTCGGGAAGGGTATCGAGTAGCTCCTTTTAAATCACAGAATATGGCTCTTAATTCTGGGGCAACACCTGATGGTGGTGAGATAGGGCGGGCTCAGTTGGTTCAGGCCTATGCTGCTGGTATAAAGCCACGGGTTGAAATGAATCCTGTCTTACTTAAACCAACGGGTCATGCATCTTCTCAGGTAGTAGTTTTAGGTCGACCGGTTGGTAATGTAGGTGCTAGAAAATATCATGGTGACTTCAACCAACAACTATGGAAAAAGGTGGAAGAGGCTTACGCCGCCCTTGATAGAGAATTTGAGATTATTGTAATTGAGGGAGCTGGCAGTCCTGCAGAAGTAAATCTAAAGAAAAATGAAATTGCCAATATGCGGGTAGCCCAGTTAGCCAATGCACCGGTTTTATTAGTAGCCGATATCGATCGCGGTGGTGCGTTAGCTTCTGTGGTTGGTACTCTTGAACTTTTAGAATCCGAAGAAAGAGATAGAGTAGCGGGAATTATAATCAATAAATTCCGAGGAGATTTAGATTTGCTTAAGCCTGCTCTGGAATTTTTAGAGAATAAAACAGGCAAACCGGTTTTAGGTGTCATTCCATATATTTCAGATCATGGTTTGCCGGAAGAAGACTCAGTTTATTTTGAAGGTGTTAAAAATCGGGATACAGAGAATGATGAAGTTGAAATTGCTGTAATAAAGCTACCTTGTATTTCTAATTTTACTGATTTCGATGCTTTAAAACATGAAGTAGGGGTTAACCTGCGTTTTGTTGACGATAAGGAAGACTTGGGAAATCCAGACTTAATAATTATACCGGGAAGTAAGAGTACTATTAGTGATTTGCTATGGTTAAGAAAACAAGGGTTGGAAGAGGCCATAAAATCTTTAGTTAAGGAAGGTACCCCCTTGGTTGGTATTTGTGGGGGCTATCAAATTCTGGGTCAAAAAATATCTGATCCTGAACATGTTGAAACAGATCAAGAGGTAATAGATGGTTTTGGGCTTCTACCTATAAGAACAATTTTTAAAAATACAAAAAAGACAAATCAGGTTGAAGGAGAAGTAACAGGTACAGGACCTTTTTTAGAGACTATACAGGGGTTAAAAGTTAAAGGTTATGAAATTCATATGGGAGACAGTTATGTAAGGGGAAAATCTGTCTTTAAAATTACCCGTCGTGGGGGAGAAAGTGTTAATATTAATGATGGGGCTTTATCTTCTGACGGTCTAATTTGGGGCACATATATTCATGGTATTTTGGATAATGATTTGTTTAGGCAACATGTATTATCTATATTAAGAAAAAGACGTGGCTTAGATGCAAATATAAATGGATTAAATTTTGAGGCGTATCAAGAACAATGTTTTAATTCATTAGCAGAACAAGTGGCTAGGCATTTGGATCTTTCAAGGTTAGCTGAAATTATGGGACTTGAGAGACCACTAGAAGGTGACAAATTTGAAGCCTAGCGTCTTGATTCTTTTAGTAGCAGTGTTATTAGATTTAATTATAGGAGATCCACGTTGGTTATTACACCCGACCCAGATTATAGGGGCAGTTATTAGCTCATTGGAAAAATTTTTTTGGCGGCCAGTTGCAGCAAAATGGTACTTACTTATGACCGGATTTATAACGGTAATCATTGTTGTTGGTTCTAGCTGGGCTCTTACTTTTTGGCTACTTAAGGTTTCTTCAGTGTATAATTCATGGTTACATTTTATTTTGGCCGCCTGGTTATTGGCAACTACTATTGCGCCTAGGGGTTTGGCACATTGTGCACTTGATATTAGTCGTTCCCTATTTAGAGGAGATTTAATAGAGGCCCGTAAAAAGGTTAGTTATATTGTTGGCAGGGATACTGATAATCTTAATGAAGCGGGTATAGCCCGGGCAACGATTGAAACTGTTGCCGAAAACACAAGTGATGGAATTATAGCTCCGTTATTTTATTTTTTTTGGGGCGGTGTCCCTATGGCAATGGCTTACAGGGCAGTTAATACTCTTGATTCAATGTTAGGGTATAAAAATGAACGTTATATTTACTTTGGTAGAGCTGCTGCTAAATTAGATGACCTTGTTAATTATATTCCTTCTCGTCTTACAGGATTAGCTTTTTGTGGAGCGGGTATTTTATTTGGTTATGGTCGTAGGGCCTTAGCAACCATGTTACGAGATGCTAGAAATCATCCTAGTCCTAATAGTGGTTATCCCGAATCAGCTGTGGCGGGTATTTTGGGAATTCAGCTTGGTGGTATTAATTTTTACCAGGGAGTTCCATCTCATCGACCTTTAATAGGTGATCCAATCCATGAATTAGAAGAAGAACACATTAATAAATCTGTCGTTTTAATGTTTATAGCAACAGCAATTAGTATTCTAATTGGAGTTTTATATTTAGCTTTGCTGGGTTACTGGTTTTAAGGGGAATAGGGAATATGAACTTTAAAAGGATTATTATAGCTGGAACTCGTAGTGGTGTTGGTAAGACAACCATTTCTACCGGTATAATGGCTGCACTTTCAAATATGGGTTTAAAAGTTCAGGGGTTTAAGGTTGGACCCGATTATATAGATCCAAGTTATCATGTCTTAGCTACAGGCAGGTCTTCGCGCAACCTCGATACATTTTTACTTTCGCCAGAAATGGTATTAGAGGTTTTTGAAAAAACTGCTAGTCAGGCTTATATAGCTGTTGTTGAAGGGGTTATGGGGCTATATGATGGCCGCAAGGGTAGCGGTTTTAATAGTAGTAGTACAGCAGGTATTGCTCGCTTGTTAGCTGCACCAGTTCTATTAATTGTTGATGCGACTTCCATTGGGCAGAGCGTTGCTGCTGAGGTTTTGGGATATAAAGCTTTAGATCCTAAAGTAAATCTTGCAGGAGTAATATTGAATAAGGTAAGTAGTGATAGTCACTTTGAACTTTTAAGGGAAACTATCGAAGATAAGACAGGTATACCAGTTGTTGGTTGTTTTAAGCGGGGGGCTTTACCAACTTTCCCTTCAAGGCATTTAGGACTAATTCCAGCTGTTGAGCAACAGGGTTTAAAAAATATTATTGAGGAACTAGCTGCCGTGATAACAGCCAACATAGACTTAGCAAAAATTATTAAAATTGCAACTACAGACATGCCTTTTTCTATAAGACCAAGTAAATATTTTATAGAAGCAAAAGCTCAATTTCATGAAAAAATACCTATAGCAGTTGCTAGGGATGCAGCCTTTAATTTTTATTATCAAGATTCCCTTGAATATTTAGAAGCCTTAGGAGCAGAACTCATACCTTTCAGTCCATTAGAAGATACATATTTACCTGAAAAAATCTCTGCTGTCTATATTGGTGGTGGCTTTCCTGAAATATTTTTAGAGAAACTGGCGGCTAATAAACCAATTTTAGAGGATTTACGTCGTAGGGTAATAAACGGTATGCCAGTTTATGCTGAATGTGGGGGGTTAATGTATTTAACTCAGCAAATTACTGACTTAGATGGTTGTAATTGGCCAATGGCAGGTATTATACCAGCGAGTTGTATAATGCAAAATAAACTGGTAGGACTTGGTTACCGCGAGGCAATTCTTCTTAATAATAACCTTTTTGGTAATAAAGGTGATAAGGTTAAAGGTCATGAGTTTCATTATTCGGCATTAATTAAAGATAAGAATGATTTATCAGCAGCCTATATTTGGAAGGTCAATGGTTCAGTTCGTTATGACGGATATGCTAGTAATAATGTATTAGCTTCGTATTTACACTTGCATTTCTTAGGCAATCAAAAAGCTGCAAAGAATTTTTTAAAAGCTTGCAAGGACTATAGTAGGAGGTAGACAGTATGGAGTTATTAAAAAACACATTATCTTTGATTGAGCCACTTAATAAGGAAGCTATGGATAAGGCCCAGGCTCACCTAGATGATCTCACCAAACCTCCCGGTAGTTTGGGGACTCTAGAAAAATTAGCGAAACGTTTGGCTGGTATAAAAGGAGAAGTACCTAGCCATTTACTACGTAAAACCCATATTCTTATGGCGGGCGATCATGGTGTAGTTTCCGAAGGAGTTAGTGCTTTCCCTCAGGAAGTAACGCCTCAAATGGTTTTAAATTTCATTAATGGGGGAGCGGCTATTAATGTTTTAGCCCGTCATGCTGGAACTGAGTTGATATTGGTTGATATTGGGGTAGCAAGTGAACTACCAGAGCTACCAGGTCTTATTAATAAAAAGATAGCCATGGGGACAAAAAACTTAGCAAAAGGTATGGCAATGACCAGGGAACAAGCCATTACTGCTTTGGAAGTTGGAATTGAAGTTGCTAGTGAAAAAATAGATAGTGGGGCTGAAGTATTAGGTATTGGTGAAATGGGAATAGGTAATACCACTCCTAGTACCTGTATACTTGCTGCTTTTAGTGGAATTCCTGTTGAAAAAATTACAGGTAGAGGAACAGGAGTTGACGATAAACGATTAGAATTAAAGATAAAAGCTATTAAACAAGGATTAGAAGTAAATAAGCCCAATAAGGAAGATCCCATTGATGTCTTAATGAAGGTAGGCGGGTTTGAAATAGCTGGAATGGCTGGTGTGATTTTGGCCGGAGCAGCTAAGAGGGTACCTGTTATAATTGATGGCTTTATATCTGGAGCTGCAGCATTGGTAGCTACTAGGTTAGCTCCTCTAGCGAAAGAGTATATTTTAGCTTCACATCTTTCAGAAGAACCTGGACATGCTGTATTACTTGAGCTAATGGGGTTAGAGCCTATGTTGACCATGCAAATGCGTTTAGGCGAAGGTACAGGTGCTGCATTAGCCATGAATTTAGTTGATGCGGCAATAAAAATTTATTATGAGATGGCTACGTTTAGTCAAGCAGGAGTATCAGGAGCAGAAGACAATTGAAAAAACAGTTGCAGGCATTTTTAACAGCTCTTCAATTTCTAACAAGATTGAGGATAAGTATCTTAGGGGATTCGGCAGATACTTTTCAGCAAAGTATAACATATTTCCCTCTTGTTGGCTTGATTTTAGGAATAATTCTTGCGATTGTTTGGTATTTCCTAAGTTTTATAGATACTGAATTTCTTAGAGCGGCTTTGCTTTTGGCCCTAAGTGTTTTTTTAAGTGGTGGTTTACATATGGATGGCTTTATGGATAGTATGGATGGTCTTTTTTCTGGGCGGGAGCGAGAACGAATACTTGAAATTATGAAGGATAGTAATGTAGGTGCTCATGGTGTGAGTGCTGCCATTATTCTAATGCTACTTAAATTCACTCTTTTACTTTCCTTACCAAATAATTACTTAGAATTTTTTGGTTTATCCTTATCACCCTTTATTTTATTAATGCCAGTGTTAGGGCGATGGGCTATGGTACCTGCCGTAACTTGCTTTCCTTATGCTCGTAAAAAAGGTATAGGTGGTCTATTTAGAACCAGTCAAGGTATCCCAATATTTATTATTGCAACTCTAGTAACCTTTCTGATTTGTTGGTTTGTTATGGGAACAAGTGGATTAATATTATTATTTGGTGTATCTTTATTAGTTTTAGTATGGTGTAACTGGATTAAAAAAATTTTAGGCGGATTAACTGGTGATACATATGGTGCTCTGTCTGAAATAACTGAAGTCTTTATTTTATTGTTAGGGTTAATGGTTTAAAGGGGGCTGTAATATGCTAGGGGTAGCTAGGGTCCCCGGAACTTGTGGAGAATTAGTTCAAGGAATGAGAGAAGGTAATTACTTTTTAATTACCTGTCCAATAAATATAGCTTCTAAAGTAACTGTTACATTAAAATCAGGCGCTGTTATTCATGGTATGCCCGGTAAAGAGAAAGCATTAAAAGCAGTACGAATGATTTTAGATAAGTTTGGTAGAAGCTCTTTAGGGGCTAAGGTAGAAATAAACAATCCTTTACCCCCAGGTAAAGGATTGGCCAGTAGCACTGCTGATGTAGTCGCAGCAGCCGTAGCAACTGCCAAAGCCTTAGGAGAAGAATTATCATTAGAGACAATTATAAGAATAACATTATCCATTGAACCTAGTGATGGGAATTTTTTACCGGGTATTGCTCTTTTTGATCATCTTCATGGTGAGTATTGGGAATACCTAGGGGAATCTCCGCCTATGAATATATTGGTTGTAGATTTAGGAGGAGTTGTTGATACCGTTCTTTTTAATCAACGTCAAGACCTTTTTGTTCTAAATCAAAGTAAAGAGAAGGACGTTGCTAAGGCTGTTCAATTAGTAAAAAAAGGATTAAATGAGGAAAAGGCAGAATTAATTGCCCAAGGAGCAACCTTAAGTGCTTTAGCTAATCAAAAAATTTTATATAAACCTGAATTAGAAGATATCTTAAAGATGGCGATTAACTGCGGTGCCCTCGGAGTAAATACCGCTCATAGCGGGACTGTTATTGGCATCCTTTATCGAGATGGAGAAGTTGATGTTGTTGAAATGAAAAAAAAGATTAAGGATAAATATCCTTATGTTGATTTCATTGAAGCTGCTATAACTGGTGGGGGGATTAGGGGGTAAAAGTAAAAATGAAACAGCTAGAAAACAGTTATGGAACAGTAAAACATGGTGGTGACTGGCAAGGCGCCATAGATAAATATGGATGGCAACCAGATGAAATCATTGATTTTAGTGCCAATATTAACCCCCTAGGACCACCTGATAGTGTCATAAAAACGTTAAAAGAAAATCTTAAGTTTATTGAACGTTATCCTGATCCGCTCTGTCGCGAGTTAAAAAAAAAGCTTTCCCATTACTTAGGAGTAGATTTAAAAACTATTATTGCTGGTAATGGTGCCATAGAATTAATTTATCTCCTTTGCCAAGTTTATAAACCTAAAAGGGTTCTTATTTTAGAACCAACATTTATGGAATATCGCCGAGCTGCAGAAATAGCTGGCGCAGAAGTAGTGACGTTTAATTTAAATCCTGATGATTTTAGCTTAGACATTGATAAATGGCGAGAAAACATTGAGAAAATAGATATGACATTTATCTGCAACCCTAATAATCCGACAGGCCGTCTTTTAAAACCTGAAATTCTATATGAAATAGTAGAAACATGTCAAAAAAATAATATTTTTTTAGTGGTTGATGAGTCTTTTCTTGATTTTATACCAAACTGGCCTACATTATCTTTGGTTAAACAGGCAGCTAATAGTAAACGATTGTTTATATTGCGTTCTTTAACCAAATTTTTTGCTTTACCTGGACTAAGACTAGGTTGTGGTGTAGGCTGTCCAGAATTAATAAAAAAGCTAGAAGCTCATTGTTACCCATGGAGTATAAATATCTTAGCCCAAAAGGCTGGAATAACTGCTTTATCTGATTTAAACTACATGAAAAAAAGCAGGGAATTAATTTTTGAAGAAAAGAAATATCTTTATAATGGGCTGTTAAATTTAAAATTTTTAAAACCTTATTACCCTGAGGTAAATTTTATATTGTCAAAAATTATAACTAACAGATTTAAAGTTTTTCACCTAGCAAAAGCTTTAATCAAGGGAAAAATTTTAATTCGTGATTGTTCCTCATTTTCTGGATTAGGACCTGATTATTTTCGAATTGCAGTGCGTAACAGGGAGGATAATAATAAATTATTAAAGGTTTTAAAGACAGTGGTGGAGGAGAGGTAATTGAAGCCTACACGGGTTTATTTAGTACGTCATGGTGAGACTGAATGGAATAATACTGGTAGATACCAAGGACATTCAGATGTGATGTTAAGTTCCAAAGGAAAACTCCAGGCAAATTTACTTAAAAAACGTTTTGATAACATTAACCTAGATTGTGTTTTTACAAGTGATCTTAAAAGGGCTACAGAAACGGCATCTATCATATCTAAGTCCCACGGTATAAATGTAGAAACCTTAAAGGATTTACGTGAAATAAATTTTGGCGCCTGGGAAGGGTTAACTTATAAAGAAATTACTACGAGGTATCCCAAGGAGTGGGATGAATGGCGTCAAGACCCAGGAAATGTGGTTATTCCTGGGGGTGAAAGTTTTAATCAAGTAAAAGAAAGGGTATTAAATAGTTTTAATAAAATAATTGAACAGGAAAAAGGAAGAGATTTATTAATTGTAGGTCATGGTGGTTGTCTTAGGGTTCTTATTTGTAGCGTTTTAGGATTAGATTTAAATGGTGTTTGGCGTTTCTCTTTAGATAATACTGGTGTTAGTATTATTGATTGTTACAATGAAGATAAAATTTTAGTTTTACTTAACGACTCCCATCATTTGGAAGAAATAGGCGAACCTAACGAAAGCGGTATCTTATAACTGGGTAAAAGGCATGTACTTAAGCCAAACTACCTCTAGGAGGTGGTTTTTTTGGAAACAAAAACACAAGCCCGAGTACCTTGGAGTACCCAGCCCAGTTTAAAAGAAAAAACAAACGAAGTTGGCATTGATTTTGATAAATTTATTGCTGGACTAGCTGCTAATCGTTCCGATACTGAACTTGCTAAGGAATTTGGAGTAAATTCGGAAGCAATTTATCACCTAAGGAATCATTTTGAACGTTATGGTATTCAATCTGTAATGGGTCAAGATTGAGAGCCTTTAAATGGCTCTTTTTTTCTATACCAAGTATGAATGGGTGAGGTAAATTGATAATTAATCAGAGCTTTTCTTCTAAAGAATGGTGGGGGTTATTTTCAGCTGTTTTATCGGCTACCGCACTTGCAGCGGAGGGTATTGCAGCTAAAGTTGCATATGCTGGTGGCGCTAATATGTTAACTACATTGGCAATTCGTTATTTAATTTCTGCCTTACTATTATGGGGAAGTTTGATTATTATACCTTTAAGGTGGAATTTTGGGTGGAAAGTTTTGGGGTCGTTAGTATTATTGGCTTTATTTGGACAAGCAACCACTGTATTAGCACTTTTTTATTCTTTTCAATTTATTCCTGCGGCAATTACTATCTTATTTTTTTATATCTATCCTGCAATAGTGACTATATTAGCAGCAATTTTTTTACATGAACCTATGACTAAGTCCAAAATTGGGGCATTAATATTATCCTTCTTAGGTTTAATTGTTATTTTGGGATTACCAAGTGGTGCTCAACTCGATATAAGAGGCATATTGGGAGCTATTATAGCGGCCTTAACTAATGCTTTTTATTTAATTGGTCAAACTAAAATCATTAAAAATATTGAACCTAGAGTTTATAATTATTATAATACATTGATTATGGGTATTGCCTTTTTATTGTTGGCCTTAACAACGGGAACTTTTAATCTGAATTTTAATGTTAATTCATTAATTGCTATTATTATCCTGGCACTAGTTTGTACTATTGTAGCTTATATGGCAATGTCATGGGGGTTAAGGTATATAGGGGCATCAAGGTTGGCAATAATATCGACTTTAGAGCCAGGAATAACAGCATTGCTAGGTTATTTAATTTTAAAAGAAAAGTTACAACTTGGTCATTTTTTAGGTGGAATTTTAGTTTTGATAGGAGTGGTTTGGCAACAAATCGCACGTGAAGAAACTGGTTCATGTCGTAAATTATATGATATAATAAAAAAATAACTAAATTTTAGATTGGAGGCTTAAGCTTTGGCGGATAAAATTATAGGCGAAGGTTTGACTTTTGATGATGTACTATTAGTTCCGGCTAATTCTAAAGTCTTACCGCGAGAGGTTGACATAAGTTCGAACTTTACCCGTCGTATACGTTTAAATACGCCTCTTGTCAGTGCTGCCATGGACACAGTTACCGAAGCCCGAACAGCCATAAGTATGGCTCGGGAAGGTGGTATCGGAGTTATACATAAAAACATGTCAATCGAAGATCAGGCTAAACAAGTTGACCGGGTTAAACGTTCTGAACATGGAGTAATTACTGATCCTATTTTTCTGTCACCTGATCACACAGTTAAAGAAGCATTAGCTTTAATGGAACATTATCACATTTCTGGTGTACCTATTACTGTTAATAATAAACTAGTGGGTATCATTACAAATCGAGATATACGTTACGAAGATAACTATCAACGTCCAATTAAAGAAGTAATGACCAAAGATAACCTGGTAACAGCTCCAGTAGGGACTACCCCAACTGAAGCCATGGCTATTTTACGTAAATATAAAATTGAAAAGTTACCTTTGGTAGATGAAGATTATAATCTAAAAGGATTAATTACAATAAAAGATATTGAAAAGACACGCAAATATCCTAGAGCCTGTAAGGACGAACGAGGTAGGTTACGTGTTGCTGCTGCCGTAGGTATTAGCCAGGATACCTTAAAAAGAGTAGAAGCTTTGATTGGAGCAGGTGTTGACGCTATTGTAGTTGATACTGCTCATGGACAAGCTCAAAGTGTTATTAATATGGCAAAAAGTATTAAACAAAATTTCCCAAATATAGAATTGGTTGCCGGTAATGTAGCTACTGCTGAGGGCGCTGAGGCCTTATGTGAGGCAGGTGTAGATGCTGTTAAGATTGGTGTTGGACCTGGTTCTATTTGTACTACAAGAGTAATTGCTGGTATCGGTGTACCACAAATTACAGCTATTTTAGAGTGTGCCAGGGCAGCTGAACCTTATGGTGTACCGATTATTGCAGATGGTGGTATTAAGTATTCTGGGGATATTACGAAAGCCATTGCAGCGGGAGCAAGTACCGTTATGATTGGTAGTCTTCTTGCTGGAACCGAGGAAAGCCCTGGAGAAATTGAAATTTTCCAGGGTAGGAGCTTCAAGAGTTATCGAGGTATGGGTTCTTTAGCAGCTATGAAAGAAGGAAGCAAAGACAGATATTTCCAGGAACAAGCTGATAAATTGGTACCAGAAGGGATAGAAGGCCGAGTTCCTTATAAAGGTCCTCTTGCGGAAACAATTTTCCAACTTGTGGGTGGACTACGTGCTGGCATGGGTTATTGTGGTGCTTCTAATATTAAAGAACTACAAACAAAGGGTCGATTCATTCGTATTACTGCTGCCGGCCTTAGAGAAAGTCACCCCCATGATGTAACGGTGACAAAGGAAGCCCCGAATTACAGGATTTGATGATGAGTTATCGTTATCTTCTTTTTGATTTAGACGGCACTCTTTTACCCATGGATATGGATAACTTTATGAATAAATACATGGAGGCTCTGGCAAGACGTTTGCAACATTTTATACCTCCCAAAAAATTTATTAAATATTTATTAGCTGCCACCCAAGCAATGATTGAAGATAATAATCTAGAGCGAACCAATGAAGAAGTATTTATGGAATATTTTTTTAGTAAAACTGGTTTAGAAGAAAAAGATATTTTACCTGTTTTTGATGAATTTTATGATAAGGATTTTCCCAATTTAAAACGTTATACCAAACCTACTTCCTTGGCACAAGAAATTGTTAAAAAAGCATCAAACTTAGGTTACGAACTAGTAATAGCAACCAATCCAGTTTTTCCTCGCTGTGCCATTAAAGAACGAATGCGCTGGGCAGGGTTAGATAATATTAACTTTAGATTGATTACTACCTATGAAGATATGCATTTTTGTAAACCCAGCACTGATTATTATAACGAAATATTAAATATATTAGATGTTTCACCAGAAGCATGCTTAATGATAGGTAATGATGTAGATGAGGATTTGGTAGCTTCTAAAGTTGGGATTAATACTTATTTAGTAGAAGATTTTTTATTAAATCGGAATAATAGTGAAATAAAAAGTAATCATCGTGGCTCTTTAAAGGATTTTTTATCATTCTTAAATGAGATTTAAATAAATAAATCAAATATAATAGTTAAACCATGTAAAATTTAGGAGAGGAAAATAGACTTTAAAAAAGAAAATATAATAATTAAAAAAAAAAGAGGAGGTTATAAAGATGTCGGATTTTTATGTTAAAAAAATTGAGGGCAAATCCGGACGCCAACTAGCCTTTAGATTATCATATGGTTGTGATTTATTAGAGGCTTTACAAAAAATTGTTGAAGAAAATGATGTGCGATTTGGATCAATTAATTTCTTAGGTGCAGTACAAAAAGCAAAAGTTGCTTATTATTTACAAGATAAAAAGCGTTTTGTTGAATTTGATATAGATAAGCCTATGGAGATTTTATCAGGTTTAGGTAATGTATCTATAAAAGATGGGAAACCGTTTGTCCATGCCCATGTTACCTTTTTAGACAGTGAAGGCACTGTACTTGGAGGGCACTTGTTACCTGGCAATATCGTTTTTGCCGGTGAAGTTTTTATTGAAGAAATAGAGTTACCTGCACCTCCTAAGCGTGAATATGATCCAGTAACAGGACTTTTTCTTTGGGAATAAAATATATTAAATCCACAAGGGATAAAGAAATTATTAGGGATGGTGTGAATGCTCATTCCAATAAAGGTAAAACAAATAGTCCTTGATCAAAATCTTAGTCCAGTAGTAATTTTGAGCAATAAAGAAGGAGACCAAGTGTTACCTATATGGGTTGGAACTTATGAAGCTCAGGCTATAGCCTTAGCTATACAAGGTATCTTAACACCACGCCCGCTAACTCATGATTTAATAATTAATTTGTGTGAAAAATTAGGTGCAGAAATAAAAAAAGTTTTAGTTCAAGATGTTCGTGAAGGTACTTATTATGCTGAACTTTATCTTCATCAAGGGGATAAAGAGTATGTCATTGATGCCAGACCAAGTGATGCTATTACAATAGCTTTGAGAACTAATGCTCCTCTTTATATTACTGAAAAGGTTGCAGCCTATACAGTAAATGTCGACGAGTTAGTAAGTGAAGACCAGGTTGAGGAGTTAGAAGAACTTTTAAAGGATATTAAACCTGAGGAAGATAAGAAACATCTGCACTAAATCGTTTAAACAAACCGTAATCCCGGCCTTATAACAGGTCGGGATTATTTGTAGTTATTATTATGAAAATGTATAATGTAGGTGGAATATATTCAAAAAAGATATAATGTTATTTCTTCAAGGGAGGATACCGAACTTTGGCACATAAATCAAAGACATTTAAAATAATAACTTATGGTTGCCAAATGAATGAGAGAGATAGTGAAATGATGTCCGATATGCTTGAGGCGGTAGGCTATGAGCATGCTCAAAATATAGAGGAAGCAGATGTTATTATTTTTGATACCTGTTGTGTTAGAGAAAAAGCTGAGAATAAAGTTTACGGTAAGCTTGGGCAAATAGAGAAGTTAAAAAGTGCTAATCCCAATTTGATAATCATTGTAGCCGGATGTATGGTTCAACAACTTGGGGCTGCCCAAAAGCTGCGGGAAAGAGCACCATATGTTGATATAATTTTAGGGCCTCAAAATTTAAGTGAATTACCTCATTTAATTCAAAAAGTTTTAGAGAAACGTGAAACCCATATCTATGTTGAGGAGCATGGGAAATTAAATGAAGAAAAATTACCAAAGCGTAAAGCCAGAGGGGCACAGGCATTTGTAAACATTATCTATGGATGTAACAATTTTTGTACTTATTGTATCGTTCCTTATGTTCGGGGTAGAGAGAGAAGCCGGCAACCTGAACATATTCTAAATGAAATAAAAGATTTGGTGGAGAAAGGTGTTATTGAAGTAACACTTTTAGGCCAAAATGTTAATTCATATGGAAAAGACTTAGAACAAAAAGTTAACTTCGCTGAACTTTTAAAAAAGGTAAATGAGATAGAAGGATTAAAACGTATTCGTTATACAACCTCGCATCCAAGGGATTTTACACCAGAACTGGTGGAAACTATTAGTGGTTTGGACAAGGTATGCGAACATGTACACTTACCTGTTCAAGCTGGAAGCAATAGAATATTAGAACTTATGAATAGAGGTTATACTCGGGAACATTATTTAGAATTGGTGGCTTCTTTATATGAACATATTCCTGGTATTAGTATAACTACTGATATGATTGTTGGATTTCCTGGTGAAACAGAAGAAGACTTTTTACTTACTTTGGATCTAGTTAAAAAAGTACAATATGATAATGCATTTACTTTCATGTATTCACCACGTAAAGGCACAAAGGCAGCTACTTTACCAGACCAGATACCTCTTGAGGAAAAGAAAGCTCGTTTAAAGGCATTAATGGAATTGCAAAATGAAATTAGTTTAGCCAAAAATGAGGCTATGGTAGACCAAGAAGTGGAAGTGTTAGTTGAAGGACCAAGTAAAAATAATCCTAATAACTTAAGTGGGCGAACTCGTACTAACAAATTAGTTATATTTGAAGGCGATAAAGAATTAACAGGGAAGCTTGTTCCTGTTAAAATAACTCGAGCACAGACATGGCAGTTAAGAGGGGAAATTTGCCGTGCCTAAAGGTAAAAGTCTAACACCGATGATGGCACAGTATCGTGAGATTAAATCTAAGCATCCTGATAGTATTCTCTTTTTTCGCCTTGGCGATTTTTATGAGATGTTTTATGAAGATGCTGAGGTAGCATCGAGAGAACTGGATTTGGTATTAACTTCCCGAGGTGGAAAGGATGCAGCTCCAATGTGTGGTGTACCCTACCACGCAGCGGATAGTTATCTTGCCAGGTTGGTTAACAAGGGATATAAGGTTGCAATTTGTGAACAAGTTGAAGATCCTCGTTCAGCTAAAGGTTTAGTAAAACGTGAAGTTATTCGTGTTGTTACTCCAGGAACCATAACCGATGAAAAAGTATTACCAACTAAAGGAAATAACTACTTAGCAGCTATTGCAAAACTAGATAATAACTGGGGTTTAGCTTGGGCTGATGCATCTACTGGGGAATTTTTGTTTACTTCATGTCATGATATAGAAGCTTTATTAGACGAATTAGTACGGATCATGCCATCGGAATTTTTATTACCCGAAGAACTAGTAAATGACAAGTCTTTTTGTCGTCGTCTAAAAATGTATTCTAAAGGTGTAATAACCAATTGGACAGTTATAGAAAGCACAGAAACAGCTTTTAAAGTATTGCATGACCATTTTCGTAGGGAAGATATAGAAAAAATTGATTTTACGCCTAGTACAAGCATAGCAGTAGCTATGGTGTTATCTTTTTTACTAGAAACACAACACAATGCATTGGCTCATTTGGAAGTTCCAGTTGCATATTCTAAGGCTAATTGTATGGCTTTAGACCAAGCTACAAGGCGAAACCTAGAGTTGGTAGTTACTAGTAAAGACAAAAAACGGGAAGGTTCTTTATTATGGGTTCTTGATAAAACTACCACAGCTATGGGTGGGAGAACCTTAAGAAGTTGGTTAGACCGACCTTTAACTGATTTAAATGTCATTAAAGCTCGTCAACAAGCAGTTACTGAATTTGTTGAAAATTTTGTGTTATGTCAAGAACTAAGGGATATTTTACATAATGTACATGATTTAGAAAGGATAGCCGGTCGAGTAGCTTATGGTACAGCAGGGGGGAGAGAACTCCAGGCATTAAGGAGTTCTTTAATGGTATTACCAAAAGCCTTAGAATTAATGATCGATGTTAAAGCAGACTTTTTACTTAAAATAATAAATCAAATAGACCCTTTAGATGATATAGTTGATCTTCTCACACGAGCATTAGTTGATAATCCACCAGTTAATATAAATGAAGGAGGGGTAATTCGCCCTGGGTATAATGATGAAGTTGATAGGTTACGGAAGATAGCTCTTCATGGGCGTGAATGGATTGCCAGCCTTGAAACTGAAGAAAGGGAACGTACAGGGATTAAGTCTTTAAAAATAGGTTATAATCGAGTTTTCGGATACTATATTGAAGTTACCCGACCAAATCTAAGTTTAGTACCAGATGATTATGAACGTAAGCAAACACTTTCTAATTCTGAACGTTTTACTACTCGTAGACTTAAAGAACTTGAACAACAAATATTGGGAGCCGAAGAAAGATTAATAGATCTAGAATATGAGATTTTCCAAACACTATGTCAAGAAGTAATATCAAGACTACCTCGAATTAGACGAACTGCTCGGGCAATAGGGATATTAGATGTTGTTTTGTCCTTGGCTATAGTTGCTGTTAATAATAATTATGTTTGTCCTGAAGTAGATTCTGGAATGGTAATTCAGATTGAGCAAGGACGCCATGCAGTTGTTGAACAGGTAACTTCTGGAGAGTTTGTACCTAATGATACCTATATAGACGAGGAACAAAAGGTACATATTATAACAGGCCCGAATATGGCAGGGAAATCTACCTATATACGTCAGGTTGCCTTAATCGTACTCATGGCTCAAATTGGTAGTTTTGTTCCAGCCCAAAAAGCACGTATTGGCTTAGTGGATAGAATTTTTACTAGAGTTGGAGCAGCTGATGATTTATTTTCCGGCCAAAGTACTTTTATGGTTGAAATGCATGAAGTAGCTTATATTCTAAATAATGCTACCGAACGCAGTTTGGTTATTTTAGATGAAGTAGGAAGAGGTACCAGTACTTCGGATGGTTTAAGTATCGCCAGAGCTGTAACGGAGTATTTACATAATGTTTTGAAATCACGTACTCTTTTTGCTACCCATTATCATGAACTTATTGCTATGGCAGATGAACTAAAAGGGGTTAAAAATTATTGTGTAGCAGTTAAGGAAAAAGGTGAAGATATAATCTTCTTAAGGACGATCGTACCTGGTAGTACTGATAAAAGTTACGGTATTCATGTTGCCCGTCTAGCAGGTGTACCGGAAACAGTCCTTAATAAAGCAAAACTTTATTTAGAAGGATATACTACGGAACAAAAATGCTCAGTAGTAGAAGAAAATAATTTAACTTCAAAATTAACGAATATTCAGAGCAAGGTTTTAGATGAAATTAAAAATTTTGATCTTATGAATTCTACACCTTTGCAGATTATGAAGAAAGTATATTATTGGCAGAAAAAGCTTAAAGAGGAATAGCTTTTTCTAAGAACCAGGGGATGATAATTTGAGTAGTCAAAAAGAGTCTAAGATTTTAATATTAGACCAAATGACTGCTAATCAAATAGCTGCTGGGGAAGTAGTAGAGAGACCAGCCTCTGTTGTAAAAGAGTTGGTAGAGAACTCACTAGACGCAGCAGCTAAGCATATTACTGTTGATGTTAATGATGGTGGTACTAGCTTAATTCGTGTTAGAGACGACGGTGAAGGGATAAGTCGGGAAGATGCTTCCCTGGCTTTTGCTAGACATGCGACTAGTAAAATTCGTAGGGCTTCTGATTTGAACAATATTATTACTTTAGGGTTTAGGGGTGAAGCCCTTGCTAGTATTGCGGCTGTAGCCAAAGTTGAAATGATTACTCGTAGAGTAAATAGTTTAGTAGGAACCAAAGTTAATATTTCTAATGGGGGTCAACCTAAAATATCGGAAATAGGTTGTCCACCGGGCACAGTTATATCAGTAACGGATTTATTTAATAACACTCCGGCACGTCTTAAATATCTGAAGAAACCTTCTGTAGAAGCAAGAGCAATAGCAGTAACTATTGAAAGGTTAGCACTTTCTCATCCTGAAGTCGCTTTTAATTTTAGTCTAGATAGAAGACCTATTTTAGTAACTACGGGGAATGGAGATCTCAAAACGGTAATAGCTTCTGTTTTTGGTTTAAAGATAGGTAAGGAGTTATTACCCGTAACGGGTTCAGGCCCAGATTGGAAACTAATAGGTTTCGTTTCACCACCATGGTTACATAAATATAACCGAAATCAACAAATTATAATTGTTAATGGCCGTTATATCCATAACCGAACTATAGTTCAGACAGTAGAAAAATGTTATCAAGGAATAATTCCTAATGGAAGGCATCCTATATTTCTTTTGCAAGTGGAAATTAACCCAAGTCTTGTTGATGTTAATGTTCATCCAGCTAAACTAGAAGTCCGTTTCCAACAGGAATATCAAATGGCTCAGAGAATAGCTGAATTAATAAAAAAGGCGTTGGTCACACCAAAATCAATAGCTTCGGCAGAAATTAGCCAACATAAAAGACAGAACGATAGTAAACTTTTATTCCAAACGAATTTAAATTTTGAGGTAAGGGAACAACCTGAAGAAAGGAAAGAACAAGCAAGCAATTGGGGAGATTATCTATTAAAGGAAGGTATTAAGAATAAAAATTACTTAGAAGAAAATAAAAAGACAGTTTCTAATAATAATTCTCTACCAGTATTACAGGTTATAGGCCAAGTTTCTAATTCTTATATTCTTGCTGAGGGAAAAGAAGGTTTATATATTATTGATCAACATGCGGCTCATGAAAGATGCCGCTATGAAAGTCTTAAAAAGCGAGTAAAGGAAAATAACTGGCCGGCCCAGATGTTACAGCCACTTGTAACTTTGCATCTAGAACCGTCAATTACATTAAAGTTAATAGACCAAATTATAACACTAAGAGAATTTGGTTTTATTGTTGAAAACTTTGGTAAAAATAGTTTTATACTTCGTTCTATTCCTATTGGTATTCCTCCAGGAAAGGAAAGAGAGATACTAGAAGAGTTTCTTACTAAAGATAGTTATCTTCCTGCATCAGAAAGACTTTTAAAGCTAGTATCTTGTCATGGTGCAATTAAGGCAGGGGATAAGATGAATTTGGTGGAAATGCAAAAGCTTTTAGAAGATTTACAGGCCACGGAACATCCTTATACTTGCCCTCATGGTAGGCCCACAATTACTTGTATTGACCAGGATATGTTGGCGCGTTATTTTCGAAGAACCTAAAAAAAAAAAAAAAAGAGGAGATATAAAGATTGGTCACCATTAAACAACCGTTAGCGGCTATAGTGGGTCCTACAGCTACTGGGAAATCGGAAATTTCTTTAAGGGTTGCCTCTATACTTAATGGAGAAATAATTTCTTGTGATTCGGCTCAGGTATATAAAGGAATGGATATTGGGACGGCTAAATTACATCTATCAGAACGAGTGGGACCCGATGGTTCATATATACCTCATCATTTATTAGATATTGTAAACCCAGATGAATCATTTAGTGTTGCTGATTTTCAAAAACTTGCACGTACAACAATTGAAAATATAAATAGTCGTGGGCATTTACCTATGCTTGTAGGGGGAACAGGGTTATATTACCAGGCCGTAGTAGACCCTTATAAGTTTGTACCTATGCCCGGTAATGAAAAAACCAGAAAACATTTTGAGAAATTGGCCATGGAATATGGTAATAAATATCTTCATAATGAACTTAAAAAAGTTGATCCGGAAGCAGCCAAACGTATTCATCCAAATAATCGGCGTAGATTGGTACGAGCTCTAGAAGTATATACTCTAACAGGTAAACCTATATCAGAAGCACGAAAATATCGGGAAAAAAAAGATTCAATTTATAATCTTGCAGTGGTAGCCTTAACTATGCCAAGGCAAATGCTTTATCGTAGAATTGAAGAAAGAGTCGACAGATTGATTGCCCAGGGGTTAGTTGAGGAAGTTCGCAATTTAATTAAACATTACGATTATAACCTCCCAGCTTTTCAAGCGCTGGGCTATAAAGAGATAATTTCATATTTACGTGGAGAAATAGGATTTGAAGATGCTGTATATCTTTTAAAAAGGAATACGAGACGTTTTGCGAAAAGGCAGCTAACATGGTTTCGAAGGGATAAACGGTTAAAGTGGTGGGAGATAAAAGGTAAAGAAGAAATAAATAAACTTTCTTTGGCAATTGCTACATATATTAGCAGGACAATTAATATAAATGTAGAATAAGGTTATACTAATACAAAAAATACCAAAATACCAACCTGGAGGGGACAAAAGTGACTAAGAATCAAGGGAACCTGCAGGACTTGTTCTTAAACGTTTTACGCAGGGAAAATACTCCCGTCACAATTTATTTAGTAAATGGTTTTCAACTTAAAGGGTTAGTACGAGGCTTTGACAATTTTACTGTTGTGTTAGATGGCGATGGAAAGCAGCAAATGATTTATAAACATGCTATTTCAACCATTGTTCCTTTACGACCAGTAAACTTAATGGCAGAAAGTAAGAGCGAAAAATAAGTAAGGATTTTAACTATTTAGTCCTCCGGTAATACCGGAGGATTTTTTAATTTTAGTAAAATTTTAATATAAAAATATCTATTTAATTAGCTACCTAAATACTAATATTCAGAAAGGGTTTTTGGTAAAAAGGATATAAAAGGAAAGGGGTTATTATAAGTCTTTTTTATTTTCGGAGGAGTTACTGCGTATATATTAGAAAAAGAGAAAAGTAGGGAGGGGTGGGGTGAAAATATTGCAAGTCAAATTGGGTATTGGTAACAGTAAAATTAATACCAAATTTTCAGGCCGCTCTCTTCCGAACGAAAAAAGTAAGAAAGAGAACGATCTAATTAATAAGAAGAGAGTAGAGTCAATATTAGCTGAACTAGATAATATGGTCGGTTTAGAGATGGTCAAGGATTTAATAAAAGAGTTAAGAGCATTTATAGAAATCCAACGTCGTAGACAGCAGGAAGGGCTAATAAAGGTATCTACTGTTTTGCATATGATCTTTAAAGGTAATCCAGGCACGGGAAAAAGTACCGTAGCAAGGCTTATGGGGCGTCTTCTTAAAGAGCTAAATATTTTGTCTCAAGGGCACTTGATAGAGGTTGAACGTGCTGACTTGGTTGGTGAATATATTGGCCATACTGCTCATAAAGCCCGGGAACAGCTAAAAAAAGCTGTTGGAGGAATTCTATTTATAGATGAAGCTTATTCATTAGCAAGAGGTGGGGAAAAAGATTTTGGTCGGGAAGCTATTGATGTATTAGTAAAGGGTATGGAAGATTATCGTGATAATCTTGTAATAATTTTAGCTGGATATAAAGACGAGATGGATTATTTTCTACAAACTAATCCAGGACTTCGTTCTCGTTTTTCTGTTCAATTGGAATTTCCAGATTATACAGTTCCTGAATTATTGGCTATTGCTAAAAGTATGGCAGATGATAGGCAATATGTACTTTCCCAAAACGCTATAGAGATGTTGAGAAATTTTTTAATTAGGGAGGTATTTTTTGGGCATAGACATAATGGTAATGCACACATGATTCGAAATATTATTGAGAAAGCTATTCGCCGTCAAGCATTACGTCTTATAAATAAAAGTAGTCTTACACGACAGGAATTAATGATTATAGAAAAACAAGATTTAGTTTGGCTTATGCCGATGAAGGATAATGAAGAACAAAATAAACTTTTTACTCGTTCACCAATCTGTTATAATAACTCCCGGTGATCTCTTAAGATGGGGGTACATGTTTTTGGATTGGTTATGTGATATAAATAATTTTTTTGATATCGACAACAGGTTGATAGAAAAGTTATACAAAGCGGAGGTAAAAAGTAAAGAATATCTTGAGACTGTAGATGTAATAAGTTCTTTTAATCATTTTAAGGTTCTTAAAGCTTTTCAAAAAGAAGGAGTAACTGAATATCATTTCCAAGATTCCACCGGTTATGGTTATGGAGATTTGGGTAGGGATACTCTTGATAGAATTTATGCAAAACTATTTGGCGGAAAAGCGGGTCTAGTACGTCCACAAATTGTTTCAGGAACCCATGCTCTTACATTGGCCCTAAGTGCTCTATTGCGTCCAGGGGATATACTGCTTTCAGCTTGTGGCCGACCATATGATACCTTGACTACGGTTATTGGTCTTAAACCACTAGTACCTGGTAATCTTGGGGAATGGGGGATAAAATATGCTGAAGTAGAATTAGATGAATACGAGCAGCCCAATCTAAAAGAATTGTTTGGGGCAGTATCTTCCTTAAAACCCCGTATGTGCCTTATCCAGCGGTCACGTGGTTATTCATTAAGACCTTCCCTCGGTATTGAGGATTTATCTAAAATTATTGATACAATAAAAAAAGCAAATAAAGATACAATTTGTTTAGTAGACAATTGTTACGGTGAATTTGTAGAAAGGCAGGAACCTGGAGAAGTTGGGGCTGATTTGAGCGTAGGCTCATTAATAAAAAATCCTGGAGGGGGGTTGGCTCCAGGTGGTGGATATATAGTAGGACGAGAGGAGTTAGTGGAACGGGTTGCTGCACGTCTTACAGCTCCGGGTTTAGGGGCGGAGCTAGGTGCTTTTAATGATAAACGTCTCTATTATCAAGGTTTATATTTGGCTCCACTTGTGGTAAGGGAAGCCCTCTATGGGGCAATTGTAGCTGCAACTTTTTTTAAGGATTTAGGTTATGCTGTTAATCCTTTACCTGACACTCCTAGAAAAGATATAGTTCAATGTATTGTTTTAGGGAGTAGTGAAGCGTTAGTTGCTTTTTGTCAAGGACTACAAAAAGGAAGTCCAATAGAGTCTATGACGCGGCCAGAACCTGCGTCTTTACCAGGTTATAAAGATCCGGTAATTATGGCTGGTGGAACTTTTATCCAAGGGTCTTCCATTGAATTGAGTGCCGATGCACCTTTAAGGGAACCCTATGTTGTTTATTTGCAAGGTGGACAGGCTTATCTTTACTCTAAAGTAGCTTTTTTAATGGCTGCTCAAGAAATGATGAATAAAGGGTTATTTAAGATAACCGGCGATAAAGACTGATTACCTTACCTAATATTTTTATATCTTTGGTTATAATAGGCTCCATCTGCTTATTAGCAGGTACTAATTTAACGTAATCTCCATTATGATAAAAGTATTTTACAGTGGCTTTTTCACCTAATAGAGCTACGATAATATCACCATTGTTTGCTGTATTTTGAGGTCTGACAATTAAATAATCGCCATTTAAAATACCTGCTTCTATCATACTATCACCACGTACATGTAACATAAAAGCATTTTCACTTCCGACCAAATCAGATGGTAAAGGGAATATATCTTCTATATTTTCAGTGGCTAAGATAGGTTCTCCAGCTGTGATTTTTTCTACTAATGGAATGTCAATTATGTTTTTATTAGTAGCAGGGGGGTGGTATGATAGAAGTTCTATTGTTCTGGAACGAGTTGGATCACGGCGTATGTATCCTTTTTCTTCTAACTTTTTTAAATGGCCGTGAACAGTAGAACTAGATTTTAGTCCTGTTGCTTTACATATGTCTCTAACAGTTGGGGGGTATTTATGTAATTCAATAAAATCACGTATGTGATTTAGTACCATTCGTTGTTTTGGTGTTAAATCGGGTTGCAATAATATCCCTCCTCCAGTAAGATGTACACTATGTTATGAATAATCCTAACATATTTTTTGATTATAAACAATTGTTCGGTAATATTTTATCTATTGTTATGAATTTTTAGGCATGTTACTACCCGAAAAATTGGAGTGTTAGTTACTCGATTTATCAGTGTTTTAAGGGATAGTAACTAAATCTTAAGCATAGTTAATCCCGTACTACTTTAGTGATACGGGATACTTTTTAGGATAAATCATCTTAACCCTTTTGGGGTAGCCCCTTAAATAGATTTTTACTTAATATATATTAGTAAATATCAGATTCTGTTTCGTACTGCCAGGTTTTAATACCACCTAAATTATAAACGTTGGTATATCCCAGCTTTACTAGAATTTTTGTTGTTGTAATACTCCGGTTTCCACTTCTGCAATATACAAAAATTGTTGCATTTTTATCCTTTATTTGTGTTTCTACTTTTTGTTGAAGTTTATCAACTGGAATTAAAATGCTACCAGGTATATGTTTTTCCTTATATTTTTCTGGTGTTCGCATATCCAGTAAAATGATGTTTTCTTCTTTCTGTAATCGCTCATGTGTTTCGCTTTGAGGAAGTTTTGATAAGTTACTTTAGGTGACTTACTTTGGTCGCTGTAACCTATACTAAAGATAAGTGTTAATATAAGTAATATTGAAAGTATTGTTTTTTTCATTATAAGTCTTTTGCAAAATAAGCAATTTTTAATAAGACAAAAAAGATAAGTACTATTAAGTACAAAAGAAAGATTGAATTATTATGACGGTTTGTCAAACCAAGTGCGACAGTTCTTCCATAAATGTTTCAAATGAAGTTTTCCATCCTAAGCATTTCCTTGGACGGTTATTGATTAACATAA
>JASKKH010000019.1 GCA_030154265.1 Clostridia bacterium | reverse complement strand
ACCTCCGTATGTATTTGATTCGACACCAATATCATACTAGGTTTCACGCTGTGGTTCTACTTTTTGGGCTTGTTGCATTTCATTTTACAATTAACAATAAAAAATCGGGAATAACCAATATAAGGATATTTTATTGACGTCAATGGATTTTTGTGCTATACTCTACCAGTATTAAGTAGAAGCCATCCGCTTCTCACCTTACAGCATGAGCTCGTAAGGTTAGCCCAGGAAAAGGTCTGTTTTTGAGCGGGTGGAATTTGCCCGCTTATTTTTTTTAGGGGGGTCTTTTGCTGGGCGGTAAATAAAACTGGAGGTGAATTGTTATCAGCAAGGATTTAAGGGTCAATGGAGAAATCCGGACCCGGGAAGTGCGCCTGGTTGGTGCTGATGGACAGCAACTTGGTATTATGCCTACACGGGAAGCTTTACGGATAGCCCAGGAACACGGCATGGATCTGGTAGAAGTGGCTCCTAATGCAAGACCGCCTGTTTGCCGTATTATGGATTTTGGTAAATATAAATATGTACAAAGCAAGCGGGAACGGGAAGCCAGGAAAAAACAGCGTGTTATAAACGTTAAAGAAGTTAAAATGAGGCTTAACATAGAAGAACACGACTTCCAGGTCAAGACGCGTAACGCTATCCGTTTTTTGGAGAAAGGGGATAAGGTTAAGGTAACCATTATGTTCCGAGGTCGGGAGATAGCCCATTCCCAACTTGGAATAGAGCTGTGTCAGCGATTGGCAGAACAGGTGTCGCACCTTGCCTCCATTGAAAAACCGCCCAAAGTCGAGGGGCGTAATATGACTATGATTTTAGCCCCAAAGGCTTAGTGAAAATTTGTTTGAGGTGATTGTATAAAATGCCTAAAATGAAAACTCATCGTGGAGCAGCTAAAAGATTTCGTGTTACTGCCACTGGCAAAATTAAAAGAGCCAAAGCTAATAAAAGCCATTTACTGGTCGGTAAATCAGCAAAAAGAAAAAGACGTCTTCGTGCTTCTGACTTAATTGATATCAGTGATCGCAAACGTATGAACAAACTGTTACCGTATCAGGCTTAAGAAGGAGGTATTAAAATGGCTCGAGTGACAAGTGCTGTAACGAAACGTCGTCGGCATAAGAAAATTTTAAAGTTAGCCAAAGGTTATTATGGAGCAAAATCCAAACTGTTCCGTGTGGCTAACCAACAGGTGATAAAGTCTTTAGCTTATGCGTATGCTCACCGTAAACTCCGCAAACGTGATTTCCGTAAACTTTGGATTACCAGGATTAATGCTGCTTCCAGGATGCAAGGCCTTTCATACAGCCGTTTAATGAATGGTTTAAAAAAGGCTGGTATACAGGTTAATCGTAAGATGTTGGCAGATTTGGCTGTTAATGATACCGCTGCTTTCAAACGTTTTGTTGATATAGCCAAGGAAAAACTTGGAGCGTAGGTGAGCTAGAACGGTTAAAGTGCAGCGACGGCCCTTTCAAATGCGTCCACCACAGATTTTAACAATAGGGTTTATAATAATTATAGCCATTGGCACATTACTTCTTAGTTTGCCGGTGGCTAGTTCCACCGGAAAGCCGGTGGCTCTTATTGATGCATTATTTACGGCTGCATCGGCTACTGCTGTAACGGGACTTGCAACAGTTGATACCCAGACAACTTATTCATTGTTTGGGGAATTAGTAATCCTTTGTATGATTCAAATAGGTGGCCTGGGTTTTATGACATTATCAACCATGGTCGCTTTAATTATTGGTAAACGTATTACCATAAAGGAAAGGTTAGTTATACAAGAAGCCATGAACCAGTTAAGCCTGGAAGGGATGGTACGCTTAGTAAGAAGTGTCATTCTTTTTACTTTGCTGGCTGAAGGTATCGGTGCGGTTTTATTAAGTATTCGTTTCAGCAGCCAGATGCCTTTAGGACAAGCCATCTATTTTGGAATTTTTCATGCCGTATCTGCATTTTGTAACGCCGGTTTTGACTTGTTTTCTAAAAGTCTCGTAGATTATCGTGGTGATTTACTGGTTAACCTTACTGTAATTTTTTTAGTTGTTGTTGGCGGTCTGGGTTTTAGTGTGGTTACTGATATTTATAATAAACGCTCTTGGAAGCGCCTTTCTTTACATAGTAAGGTGGTTATCCGGGTTACGATTTTCTTACTTGTTATGGCAACGGTAATTATTTTAGCCCTGGAGTATACTAACCCCAAGAGTATTGCTGATTTACCCTTTGGTGAGAAGATATTGGCTTCTTTTTTCCAGGCGGTGATGCCGCGTACAGCAGGTTTTAATACACTAAACCTTGCAGATTTTCGTTCAGCAACGTTGATGTCAATTATTGTGTTCATGTTTATCGGTGCTTCACCAGGTTCTACCGGTGGAGGTATTAAGACTACCACCTTTGCTGCCATTGCGCTGGCTATTTGGTCTGTTATCAGGGGAAATAATGATGTAGAGCTTTTTAAACGGCGTTTGCCCATAAGAACTGTTTTAAAAGCCCTGGCTATTGCATCTATTTCTTTGCTATGGGTAGTTTTAGTGACTGTTATTTTGCTAATAACTGAACAAGCCAGTTTGCAGACAGTACTTTTTGAAGCAACTTCGGCTTTTGCGACGGTCGGTTTATCTACGGGTTTAACTTCTGACCTCTCGGTGATTGGCAAGTTACTCATTGCTTTGACTATGTTAATTGGAAGAGTAGGACCTTTGACAATGGCCTTTGCTATTGCTCAAAAAGGAGGTAGCAAGGGATTAAGGCGTTACCCTGAAGAAAGAATTATTGTTGGCTAGGGGGCACGACTTTGAAGCAGTTTGCTGTAATTGGCCTGGGGCGCTTTGGTATAAGTGTTGCCCGGACCTTATCCCGAATGGGTCATGAGGTAATTGCAATTGATAGTGATGAGCAAAAGGTCGAAAACATTATGGATGAAGTAACTACAGCCATTCAGGCTGATGCCCGGGATGAACAGACCCTTAAATCCATAGGCATCCAGAATGCTGATGTGGTTATAGTTGCAATTGGGGAGAATGTTGAAGCCAATATTTTGGTAACCCTGATGGTAAAGGAAATGGGTGTTAAAACTGTAGTAGCTAAGGCTATAAACAGCCTCCATGGTAAGGTTTTGGCCAAAATTGGTGCCGATAAAATAGTTTTTCCCGAACGGGATATGGGGGCTAGAGTAGCCTATACTTTAACATCTGGTAATGTTATTGATCATATTGAACTTTCACCTGATTACAGTATTCTTGAGCTGGTAGCTCCTAAGAGAGTGGTAGGTAAAACCTTAGGTGAAATTAATTTGCGAGCCAAACACGGTGTCAATGTTATGGCCATAAAACGTAATGGGGAAATTATAGCTGCACCTGGAGCTGATGATGTAGTAAGAGAAGGTGACATATTGGTGCTTATAGGGTCAAATAGAGATTTGAAAGGGTTACAGGATAGTTAAAATTGAAAGAAATAACCTCGATTAATAACCGTTATATCAAATTGGCTCGCTCTCTTAGAGAAAGGTCTGTTCGCAATAAGAAAGGGTTTTATCTTATCGAGGGGATTCACCTGTTAGAGGAAGCAAGGATAAGTGGAATACCTTTAGAAGCTGTTTTCTTTAGCCCCAAAGCTTTAAAAAATAGTCAGGGTTATCAGTTGGCTAAGGACTTAGATAGAGCTGGTTATCGCTGTCTGATGATAACTGAAGAACTAATGGAGGTTATAAGTACGGCAGTAACCCCACCTGGGGTACTAGCCATAGCTCCAATTCCGGCAACTGATTTAAATGAACTGTTAAAAGATAATGTTTCATTGATAGTTGTAGCTGATGGAATTCAAGACCCAGGTAACCTGGGGACTATTTGGCGTACTGCTTTAGGGGCAGGTGCTAAAGGCCTTGTTTTAACCCATGGCAGCGTAGACCCTTTTAATCCTAAAGTGGTCAGGTCAGCTATGGGTGCTACTTTTAAGCTGCCGGTGGTTACTGATAAGAAACCTAAGGAATTGGTTGAGAAGCTATTTTCAGCCGGTTTAAAAGTAGTAGTGGCCGATGTTGGGGCTTCAGTACCTCTGTGGCAGGTAGATTTAACGGAACCCTTGGCTTTGGTAGTAGGAAATGAAAACAAGGGACCGGATCCGGAACTTACGGCTGCTGCCTCGGGTCGGGTGATAATTCCTATGGTAGGACCCCTTGAGTCCCTGAATGTATCAGTAGCAGCAGCTATTCTCTTATATGAAACAGTTCGTCAACGTCAGGGTACTTGAACATTACCTTGTCAGGGGTAGGGGGCTGTGCTATAATATAGCAAAGGTTACCCCCAAAAGCTCCTTGAAAGGTTGTGATAGGGTGTTCCTGTCGGCGGAGTTTTTTTGGAGGATTTTCGAAAAAACAGGTTCTATAACTGCTTACATGATTTACAGGAAATTGGTATTACAGTAAAAAAAGAAAAAATTATACCTAAATAGTTTAAATGCAATGAATGGGTAAAGTAACCGGTATGGAACCCACAGGGAGGCGGCGTCGTTGACTGGAAGCGCTGCTGGGGGAAGTCCGAGTGAAGTTCACCCAGGAGCAGCAGGCTGAAAGTTGAAGTAGGCTGAGTCGGTCTCCCACCGTTAAAAGGGAACGGCATGATGGTGCCGTTGGCTTGGGGTGGTTCCAGAATATTTATTAGCTTTCGTCCCGAAGGGCGAAGGCTTTTTTTATTTTGGTAGAGTGGGGTGAAAAATGAATGATTGAGTCTATTGAAAAAATACGGACAACAGCAATTGATAAGGTAGCTGAAGCTACCAGCAGTGAGGAATTGGAAAAGTTAAGAGTTCAGTACCTGGGGAAAAAGGGTGAGTTAACTCAGGTACTAAGGGGTATGGGAAAACTCCCCCCCGAAGAGCGTCCAAAAGTTGGTCAGCTTGCTAATCAGGTACGACAAGAGCTGGAAAAAGCCCTTCAGGAGGCTAAAGAAAACCTTGCTCGTAGAGAACTAGCAGAAAGGCTAAAATCTGAAACCATTGATGTTACCCTTCCGGGTCGCCCAATAAGGAAAGGTTCCCGCCATCCTTTATATCAGATACTAAATGAAATTAAGGATATCTTTATTGGTTTAGGTTTTGATGTGGCTGAAGGGCCAGAAGTAGAGAGCGATTATTATAACTTTGAGGCATTAAATTTACCTAAAGATCACCCGGCTCGGGATATGCAGGATTCCTTTTATATAACACCAGATGTTTTGCTCCGTACCCATACCTCACCGGTTCAGGCACGGGTTATGGAAAGCAGAAAACCTGAAATTCCTATTAGGATAATAGCACCGGGGAAAGTTTACAGGCGTGATGATGATGCTACCCATTCACCAATGTTTTTTCAGGTGGAAGGGTTGTTAATTGATAAAAGGGTAACCTTTGGTGACCTCAAAGGTACTTTAATGGCTTTCTTAAAGCAGATGTTTGGAAAAGAGGTCGGGGTGCGTTTTCGTCCCAGTTATTTTCCCTTTACGGAACCTAGTGCTGAAGTAGATATGTCTTGTGTTATGTGTGGCGGTGAGGGTTGCCGCGTTTGTTCCCAAACCGGTTGGTTAGAGATACTCGGTTGTGGTATGGTTCATCCACGGGTTTTAAGCATGTCTGGATATGATCCTCAGGAAGTCAGCGGCTTTGCTTTTGGGCTTGGAGTAGATCGGGTGGCCATGTTAAAGTATGGTATTGATGACCTAAGAATGTTTTATGATAATGACCTGCGTTTTTTACGTCAGTTTTAAGGGGGAGTTAAAGTGCGAGTTCCTTACAAATGGCTAAAAAAATATGTTGACATAGATTTAACCCCTGAGGAGCTGGCTCATCAGCTTACGATGACTGGGTTGGTAGTTGATACAATTGAGTCCTTAAAACCAGAATTTAGCGGTGTTGTTGCCGGAGAAATTAAATCTATTGAATCTCATCCCAATGCTGATCACCTGGTTATTTGTCAGGTGGATGCAGACAAGGAATTACAGTTGGTTACAGGAGCACCTAACGTCTATGAGGGTCAGATGGTGGCTGTGGCTCTGATTGGAGCTGAATTACCAGATGGCATGAAAATTCGTAAAGCGAACTTTAGAGGAGTATCCTCCGAAGGTATGCTCTGTTCAGCCCAGGAACTGGGAATTGACGTTAGCCTTGTCAGTCCGGAAGACCGTGACGGTATAATTACGTTACCATATGACGCCACTCCTGGGGAAGATGTTGCCAAAGTATTAGGTCTTGATGATATGGTTTTGGATATAGAATTAACACCTAATCGGGCTGATTGCCTTAGTATTATTAACGTTGCCCGGGAAGTGGCAGCTATCACCGGGGGAAGATTACACCTGCCGGAAATTACAGTAAGAGAAGATATAGAGGAGAACATAGAGGATTTAGCAGCGGTTGAAATAGAGGCTTCTGATCTCTGTGCCCGTTATGTGGCCCGTTTAGTTAAGAATGTAAAAATTGGTCCTTCACCGTCATGGTTACAGGCCTGTCTTAGATCTGCAGGGATGCGGCCAATTAATAATGTTGTTGATATTACCAACTATGTAATGCTGGAAATGGGGCAACCTTTGCATGCTTTTGATTATGATCTTTTAAAAGGGCATAAGATAGTTGTCCGTAGACCGTTATCTGGAGAAAAAATAAAAACTATTGATGGTGTTGATCGGGAACTTAATTCGGAAATGCTTGTTATTGCTGACGGGGAACGTCCTGTCGCTGTAGCTGGAATTATGGGTGGATGGGACACGGAGGTTACATCTGATACCGTAAATATCTTAATTGAATCTGCTCATTTTGACGGGGCTAGTATCCGTCGAACTTCCCGAAAACTTGGATTACGCTCGGAAGCTTCTATTAGATTTGAAAGGGGTGTAAACTTAGAAGGGGCAGCAAAAGCTGCTGACCGGGCTGCTCAGCTGATGCAGGAACTTGCTAATGGTCAAGTAGTTCAAGGCCGGATAGACCGTTATATAAAGGAACGTCAGCCTGTTAAAATAGAGCTTAGGCCGGAGCGAGTAAATTATTTATTGGGGACTAATCTTAAACCTGATACTATGAAGGAACTATTGGAACGTCTCCATTTACAGGTTAGTGGTGAAGGACCATTTCAGGTAGAAGTACCACCATATCGTGGGGATCTGACTCAGGAAATAGATTTAGTTGAAGAGCTAGCTCGTTTATATGGATATAATAAAATTGAGGTAACTCTTCCTGGCAATATTACTTCACGGGAGAAACAAACTTTTGGACAGCTCTGGGAAGAAGCTGGACGCCAAGCGGCAGCAGAAGCTGGCTTATCGGAAGTTGTAACTTATAGTTTTATTGGTTCTAAAGCTTTTGAGATGTTACAGATACCTGATGATCATCCCTGGCGAAAAACAGTAAAAATTAAAAACCCCTTGAGGGAAGAACAGAGTGTTTTAAGAACTTCATTATTACCTGGTTTACTTGAAGTAGCTACACGTAATGCTAAACGCCGTGTACTTCCAGTTACTATTTACGAATGTGGGAGGGTGTTTGTACCTACCGAACAGTTATTACCCGATGAACTTCTACGTTTAGGCGGCTTGGTCATGGGAACTGATAGTGGCGGCTGGGATTGGCCGGAGCGAGAGATGGATTTTTATTATCTAAAAGGTATATTAGAGGACATTTTGACTAGGCTAAGGGTTAAAGATATTAGCTTTGAAAGGACTTCTGAATATCCTTTTCTCCACCCTGGCAGGGCAGCAAATATAAATGCTTGTGGAGAAAAAATAGGGTTTATCGGTGAGTTACATCCCGATGTACTTGATGCAGCAGATCTGCCGTCAAGGGCCTGTGTTTTTGAATTGGATTGGGAAAAAGCAGGTCGATTTGCTATCAAACTACCAAAATATGAAGCTTTGCCACGTTTCCCAGCAGTAGAAAGAGATTTGGCCTTGGTTGTACCTGCTGACCTTCCGGCAGCCAGAGTTACTGAGGTGATTAAGGAATCAGGTGGTGAGCTGTTAAAAACCAGTTATTTATTTGATGTTTACCAAGGCGGATCAGTTCCTGAAGGTTATAAGAGTTTGGCCTATTCTTTGTTTTATCAACTTCCTGATCGCACATTAACAGATGCTGAAGTTAATGAAGCCCAGGAACGTATTCAAAAAGTCCTTGCTGACAAATTGGGAGCCACTTTGAGACAGTGATTTTGAAGGAATGGCAGGATTTTTTTACCTCAAAACAGAATTTTAATAGGACTATAGATTGAGGAGGTAATTATCTTGCCAGAGGCTATGGAAAATGAAAAGGCTTCCTCAGAGGACCGTACTACGGTTATAATCAATGGCCAAGAGTACATTGTCAAAGGGGAGCGTTCAGAATATATTAAGGAATTGGCAGCTTATGTTGATAATAAAATGCGTCAGGTTGGTCAAAGGTTTCCAAACTTTCCACCATCAAAACTGGCTGTACTAACAGCTCTAAATATTGCTGACGAGTTATATAAGGTTCAACAGGACTATGACACTTTAGTGAAATTAATACAGGAGGAAAAACGGGGTTGACAAACCTGGAAATTGCCTGGACTCTAACGGAAATGGCAGACCTGTTAGAGTTAAAAGGGGAAGCGCCCTATAAAGTTCGTGCTTATCGTCGTGCTGCTGGAAATATAAAAAATCTTGAAGAAGAGGTATCTAACTTTTATACTCATGGTACTTTAGAAAAGATACCCGGTATTGGTAAAAACCTGGCAGCGAAAATATCTGAGCTTTTAAGAACAGGACGTTCTACTTTTTTAGAGGACTTACGCAAGGAGGTACCGCCGGGGTTAAGAAAAATGTTAGTTATCCCCGGTCTTGGTACCCGTTCTGTATATCAGATATATATGCATTTAGGAGTCCAAACTCTGGCAGAACTTGAAAAGGCAGCCAAAAACAAGCAAATAAGGAAATTACCGGGAATGGGCACCAAGACAGAGTTGGCTATTTTACGCGGTATAAGGATGTTAAAGGAAGAGCAGGATAAGATACCTTTAGGAGTGGCCCTTCCCTTAGCTTTGATGCTGAAAGATCAGTTATTAGCAATACAGGGAGTTAAACAGGTTGAAATTGCTGGCAGTGTTCGCCGGGGTTGTGAGATGGTGGGTGATATAGACTTAGTGGCCAAAGTGACACCTGATAATCAGGTGGCTGCTGTTATGTCCGGGCACCCTCAGGTAAAAGAGGTTTTAGCAAATGAACCAGAGCGTTTGGCTTTACTTTCTAACTTGGGCTTTAAAGTCGAAATTATCATGGTCGGATCTGAAGAATTTGCTTCTACCTTGCTTTATGCCACAGGCTCTGCCGCTCATCGGCAAAAACTTTTACAACTGGCGGCTGAACAAGGGAAGACCGCTCGGGATATCGGTTTTTCGACTCCTCGGTGGCTGGCTGAGGAAAGTAAAGTTTTAACCGGAAATCATGAAGATATTAAGCAAAAAGACAAAAACAAAACTAAAGTAATAAAAAATCCGGGATTAAATGAAGAAGAGGTTTTTTATGAACGTCTGGGGTTACCCTATATCGTGCCGGAATTACGTGAGGATCGGGGAGAAATTGAAGCTGCCCAGAAGGGCGAGCTGCCACAATTGGTCAGTTTAGACCATATTGTGGGTGACCTCCATATGCATACTAATTATAGTGATGGTGCAGAGGATATTAAACGTATGGCCATGGCTGCCAGGGAACGAGGGTATCGTTACATAGCTATAACCGACCATTCTCGATCTTTGGTTGTGGCAAGAGGTTTAAGTATTGAACAGATAAAGGCCCAAAGGGCTGAAATAGAACAGCTGAATCAAGAATTGGAAGACATTACTATCTTAGCAGGAATAGAAGTGGACATCTTAAAAGATGGAAGCCTTGACTATGAGGACGAAATTTTAAAGGAATTTGATTTGGTCATAGCTTCAGTCCATTCTGGTTTTAGCTTGGAACAAGACAGAATGATGGCTCGGGTGGAGAAAGCTTTACGTCACCCATATGTCGATATTTTAGGACACCCTACTGGTCGGATATTGGGGCGGCGGAGGCCTTATGCTGTTGATGTAAAACGTATTATAGAATTGGCGGCTGAAACCGGGACTATTCTAGAGATAAATGCCAGTCCCGACCGTTTAGATTTAAATGATAATTATGTTCGCCTGGCGAAGGACTATGGTGTTCCAATTGCAATTAATACCGACGCCCATGATCTTAAACGCATGGGAGAAATGGAGTATGGTGTAATTACTGCCCGACGAGGATGGTTAGAACCCAAAGATGTAGTAAACACCTGGGATTTGGATAAATTATTAGCCAGGCTAAAGAGAAACCGTTGATTTTTACAAAATAATCTGTCTTGGGAGTGATATGATGGCCAAACTGTTAGGTATCTTAACAGGTGGAGGAGATAGTCCGGGGCTCAATGCTGTTATTAGAGCGGCAACGAAAACAGCAAATAAGCATGGGTACGAGATGATTGGTTTTCTGGATGGTTACTCCGGGGTGGTTGAAAATCGATACATTAAATTAGATTCTCCCAATATATCAGGTCTTCTTCACCGCGGTGGTACTATCTTAGGAACTAATAACCGCAGCAACCCCTTCAATTACGCTGTAGAAGTAGACGGCAAAACTGAATTTCGTGATTTATCTGATCAAGCTGTAGAAAACCTCAAAAAATTAGGGATTGAAGTCCTTTTAATTGTTGGTGGAGATGGAACTTTAGCAGGGGGATGTGAGTTTAAGAAAAAAGGTGTTAAACTAATTGCTATCCCTAAAACCATTGATAATGACCTTAAGGCTACTGACCAGACCTTCGGTTTTGATACTGCCGTCAGGACAGCAACAGAAGCTCTGGACAAGCTACATACAACAGCAGAATCTCACCACAGGGTGATGGTACTGGAACTCATGGGTCGATACGCTGGTTGGATTTCTCTTTATAGTGGCTTGGCTGGGGGGGCTGATGTCATTTTGATACCTGAAATCCCATGGAAACTCGATAGCATTATCAAAAAAATTGAAAGCCGCAGGGCTGAGGGTAAGCCTTTCAGCATTGTGGTTGTGTCCGAAGGAGTAAGATCTCCTGAGGGAAAACTGGTAGTGAAGCGACAGGTAGAAGGTAGTGTTGAGAAAAACCGTTTAGGCGGTATTGGGCAACTGGTGGGACAATTAATTGAAGAGAAGAGTGGTATTGAAACGAGGGTAACCGTTTTAGGCCATATCCAAAGGGGTGGCTCACCGTCTTCCTATGATCGTATTTTAGCTACTCAGTTTGGGACGACTGCTGCTGAACTTGCCGTAAAAGGTATCCATGGTGTTATGGTCTGCCTGAAGGGTAATCGTATTACCCATGTACCTATAGAGGAGGCTGTTGGGGAGCCTAGGACTATACCTCTTGACCATCAATTACTTCATACTGCCCGGTCCATAGGTATAAGTTTTGGGGAATAGTAATAGATGTTAAGGTAATATTTTAAACTGGTTTTTCCTTTTTTTAGGAAAGACCAGTTTTTTATTCTAATCTTATCTTTCCGACTGAAAGAGGCTATATAAGAATCAAGGATGATTCTATAGTTTCTTCCAGGAGATTTAAATAGAGGCTTTTTGACAGTAGTAATTACTATTGATATAATTAGTCGCAATGTTTATTAACATAGAGAGGAAAGGGGTTGTTTGGTGAAAGATGACGACCAAAGTGTCGGCACAAAACATATATAAGATTTTTGGTCCCAACCCCGAAAAAGTTTTTAAATTGTTAGATAAAGGTTTAACAAAAGACGAGATATTACGAAAGACTGGGCATACATTAGGGGTGATTGACGCTTCTTTTGATGTAGAAGAGGGAGAAATTTTTGTTATTATGGGCCTTTCAGGAAGTGGAAAATCAACCCTTATTCGTTGTGTCAATCGTCTTATTGAACCTACTCGGGGTAAAATGTTTATTGATGGGGAAGACATTTTAAAAGTAGATAATAAACAACTTCGCCATATCAGGCGCAAGAAAATAGGTATGGTTTTCCAAAGATTTGCTTTGTTTCCTCACAGAACTATCATTCGTAATGTAGAATATGGATTGGAAGTGCAGGGAATCCCTGTGGACGAACGACACAGACGTTCCATGGAAGCACTGGAATTGGTGGGTTTAGCCGATTATGCTGAAAGCTATCCCCATAACCTAAGTGGTGGAATGCAGCAGCGTGTAGGACTAGCTAGAGCTTTGGCCAATGATCCAGATATTTTATTGATGGACGAAGCTTTTAGTGCCTTAGATCCTTTAATTCGTAAGGAAATGCAAGATGAACTTTTAGATTTACAATCCAAAATGAAAAAGACCATCCTTTTCATAACCCACGATTTAGATGAAGCGTTAAAAATTGGAGACCGTATTGCGGTGATGAAGGATGGAGTAATTGTTCAAATAGGTACGCCAGAAGATATTTTAACTAATCCTGCTAATGATTATGTTTCTGAATTTGTCCAGGATGTTGATAGGAGTAAAGTGTTAAGTGCTTCTAATATTATGAAAAAGCCTGAAGTAATTTTCACTAAAGATGGTCCACATGTGGCTTTAAGGAAAATGAAAGAAATGGGACTTTCCAGTATTTTTGTAGTAGACAAACAACGCGAATTAAGAGGGCTGGTCACTGTAGATAGTCTAATTAATAATAGGAAGAACTTGGAAAAGAAGGACCTGAATGAACTAATACAAACAGATATTCCAACAACTTCACCAGATACCCCTGTTCGGGATCTTTTTGGGGTAGCTGCTGAAGCCAGATATCCAATAGCAGTTGTGGACGAAAGACATCACCTCTTAGGGATAGTTGCCAGGGTAAATATCCTTGCTGCTATGTCCGGAGAGGAGGTAAGTTAATGAACTTATATGACATGACTTTTCGTATACCTGTAGGACAAGCCTTTAGTACCTTGGTAGAATTACTTGATAAAAGACTTGAGAGTGTTTTCGATTTCATCACTTACTTTTTAAATACAGCGGTTAAAGGGTTAGAGGATGCCTTGCAGATGATACCTATACCCGTGATGATTATCCTATTAGTGCTTTTAGCTTGGAGAATATCCGGTCGCGGTGTTGCTGTCTTTACATTAGTTGGGTTTATTCTTATAGCAGGTATGGATCTTTGGGTAGAAACCATGCAAACACTTTCATTAGTTTTTATATCTGCCATAATTACCCTGGGGGTGGGAATACCTTTGGGTATCTGGGCTTCGAGAAGTGACTTGTTGGACAAATTATTGAGACCGGTATTAGATTTTATGCAGACATTACCAGCTTTTGTATACTTAATTCCTGCTATCTTGTTCTTTCATATTGGGCGTGTACCAGGGGTGATATCAACTGTTATTTTCGCTATGCCTCCAGCTATTCGTCTTACTAACCTTGGTATACGTCAGGTGCCTGCAGATGTAGTGGAAGCAGCCCATGCTTTTGGTTCTACAGATAATCAGCTTTTAGTAAAAGTGCAACTTCCTATGGCCCTGCCAACAATTATGGCGGGGATCAATCAGACAATCATGCTGTCCCTTTCTATGGTAGTTATTGCTTCTATGGTCGGGGCACCAGGCTTAGGGAAGGAGGTGTTATACGGAGTAACCCAGCTAGATATTGCTACAGGCTTCGAGGGAGGTCTCGCTGTAGTCCTGGTGGCAATGTTTCTAGATAGGGTTACCGAGTCCCTGGGGAAGGGTAATCAAGATAATAAAAATAACCAATAAGGAGGTCTTTTCGATTGCGCTTTGTAAAAAAAGGTTTAATTTTTGTGATAATGATAAGTCTGATAGCTATGATGGTTGCTGGTTGTGGTCCTCAGCAAAATGAAGCTCAAAACCAGACAGATAAAAAAGTCATTAAGTTTGGTTATGTTAACTGGGCTGAAGGTGTTGCTATGACTCACCTTCTTCAGGCTATTATTGAAGATAAATTAGGTTATGAAGTTGAGACTGTTCAAGGTGATGTAGGTGCTATATTTACTGGTGTAGCTGAAGGAGATTTTGATGCTTTTGTAGATACCTGGTTACCGGTAACTCATGAATCATATATGAAAGAATATGGCGATCAACTTGATAACTATGGTACTGTTTATGAAGGTGCCCGAATTGGCTTGGTAGTTCCTTCCTATGTTACAATTAACTCCATCGAAGAGTTAAACGATCACAAAGATAAATTTGATGGGAAAATTGTCGGTATTGATGCTGGTGCTGGTATTATGAAGGTTACCAATAAGGCTATTAAGGATTATGATTTAGATTACGAATTAGTTGCCAGTAGTGGACCTGCAATGACTGCAGCTTTAAAAGATGCTATTGAAAGCGATGAATGGGTTGTAGTTACTGGTTGGGCTCCCCACTGGAAGTTTGCTCGTTGGGACCTTAAGTTCCTGGAAGATCCTAAGGGCGTTTATGGTGAAGTTGAACGGATTGATAAGGTTGCCCGTAAAGGTCTGGAAGAGGATGCTCCCAAAGTAGCAAAGTTGCTTAAAAACTTTAAAATGGATGATCAACAGCTTGGAACCCTTGAGGGTTACATTAATGACGGAATGGACCCAGTAGAAGCCGGACGTAAATGGATGTCTGAGAACGAAGAAATTATTAATGGTTGGTTAGGAGAATAAAATATTTGTTTCATTAATTTATTAAGAAAGCCTGTATCTAGTAAAGATACAGGCTTTTTTGGATAAATAAGATTTCCCAAAAGGTAAAAATTATTCTTTTGTAGAAATAACCTAAGGCAAAAAGTAGAATAACCTTCTACTATAATAAATAATGGTACCATTAAGATTATAACTAAAAGCCTTTTGTAAAAGATAATTAACACGCATGTGGGGTGATAGATGTTTGATTGATATAGTTGGTATGGGGGATAGCTTGACATATGGTTATCCTTATGGACCTAAGGCTTCGTGGTTAAACCTGGTTGCGGAGAAACTGGGCTTAATAGTTGTAAATAAGGGTGTAAGTGGTGAAACAACGGGCGAAATGTTGACTCGTTTTGATCAAGATGTTATTTCATTAAGACCTCGTATTGTAATTATTATGGGTGGAACTAATGACGCGTGGGCAAGTATATCGGTAAGTGAAGTTAAAAATAATGTTGAAACCATGGCAGATAAAGCCCTGCAGAATAATATAACACCGGTGATTGGCTTACCAACGCCCCTTTGCAAAAAAGAGGTCCATGTATCTATTGCTTTTTTAGAGAGAATGGCTGACTTTTTAGAAAATTATCGGCAGGCCTACTTAGAGATTGCCAAGTCGAGAGATTTGCAAATCCTTAATTTTTTTGCACCACCTTTACTTGATAAAGACAATTGGGGAAAAAAAGAATTTTTTAATGATGGGGGGCATCCAAACCAGGAGGGATATAAGGTAATGGCCGACATGGCTTTAAGTTCTTTAAAAAATATTAAAATTAAAGAAAGTTAATTTTTTTATTCAAAATATGCCCTGGATATCCATAATAATACATTGTATAATGTATTATATAAACATATCCTATACAATGCATATTGGGAGTAGGAGGCCATAGTGTCTTGGAACTGGCAAAACTGGATCCGGCTGCGTGGGATAATTGTCATTTTGGTAATCTTATAGGTAACAGTTTACCCATGCAGGATGTTTACAAACTGATTAAAAAAGTAGCTAAAACAGATACTCCTGTACTAATTCGTGGAGAGGTTGGCACTGGTAAAGAGTTGGTCGCTCGCTCAATTCATAAATTAAGTAAACGGCAAAAAGCACACTTTGTCACCCTTAACTGTACCGCTTTAACGGAAGATTTATTAGAAAGTGAACTTTTTGGCTACACAGCAGGGGCGTTAAAACAAGACCCCTCTGGTGCCAAAAAAGGGATTTTAGAAGCTGCAAATCACGGGACAATTTTTATCGAAGGTATTGAAAATATTAGTATAAATCTGCAGAACAAGATTTTGCGTTTTCTCCAAACAGGTGAATTTTATAAATTAGGTTCCAAAACCTCTACTAAGGCTGATGTCAGGTTATTAGTGGCAACTAATGGTAACTTATTACATAAGGTTAAGCAGGGAACTTTTAGACCGGAACTTTTTTATCGTCTTAATGTTATATCAATCTCTGTACCGCCATTAAGAGATAGAAAAGATGATATATCTTTATTAGCTCGTCATTTCCTGGTTAAGGTTAATAAGAAGTTGGGAAAAAAGGTTATCGGTATATCGGAAGAAGCCATGGATGCTTTAATTCGAGCAGACTGGCCGGGGAATGTCAGAGAGTTAAAAAATGTAATCGAAAGAGCGGTTATTTTGACAGAAGGTCGAAAGATAGAATTAAGTGACCTGCCACGTAACATTCGTAATTTGGCCAAAGGTGCAACAGGCTGGCCTTATACCCAGGGAATGAGTTTAAAAGAAGCGATTTACAATTATGAAGAAAAACTAATTCTGCAAGCTATGAAAGAGAGCCATTGGGTCCAAGCACGGGCTGCCAAGGTTTTAGGGTTAAAACGTAGTACTTTAAATGAGATGATTAAAAGGCATAACTTGTCATCAAAAGTAAAAAATGCTGGAAAATATGTATAAAGTTTGTCTAATAATATTATTGAAGGTTAAAATGCTGGTAGTTGGAAAAATCGACTGCTGGCATTTTTTCTTATTGCCTAGCAAGATATAATATAGCATGAGGTGTACAAATGTGGAAAAACCAGAATTAATGGCTCCTGCGGGCAATTCAGAGGCATTAAAAGCAGCCATTGCCAATGGTGCTGATGCTATTTATCTTGGCGGGAAATCATTTAATGCCCGCGAGGGAGCAGAAAACTTTAATGAAGACGAGATTATTAATGCTATTAACTATGCTCATGAACGTGATGTACGTGTTTATGTAACTGTAAATATCTTATTGGCTGATGAAGAAATACCAAAGGCTTTAGATTATCTTCATTTTCTTGCTAATGCCAGGGTAGACGGTGTTATTATTCAGGATTTAGGTCTGGCTTATTGGGCAAAGCGTCTTTTACCTGATCTACCCTTGATTGGGAGCACTCAAATGACGGTTACCAATGCGGCAGGCGCCAGGTACTTAGAAGAGAAAGGATTTAAGCGTGTTGTCTTAGGTAGAGAACTGTCTCTGGAAGATATTAGAGATATTTATCGTCAAGTAAAATTGGAATTGGAAGCATTTGTTCATGGTGCTTTATGTTATTCTTATTCAGGACAATGCCTGTTTAGCAGTATGGTTGGTGGTCGTAGTGGTAACCGGGGGCGTTGTGCTCAACCTTGTCGACTAAGCTATACTTTAGTTGATGATAAAAATAAAAATATAGAATTAAAACCGGAGCATCTTTTGAGTACACGTGACCTTTACACCCTTGATTTAGTACCCCGGTTAATTGAAGCAGGGGTTAAATCCTTTAAAATTGAAGGCCGGATGCGACGAGCGGAATATGTTGGTGTAGTTACAAGGGCTTATCGTCAGGTTATTGATCGTTACTTAAGCGACCCCAGGAATTTTAAAGTCTCTGCTGAAGAAGAGACAGCTGTGGCCCAAATTTTTAACCGTGATTTCACCCCAGGATATCTTAAGGGGGATCCTGGTGCTGAACTGATGGGTTATGGTCGACCTAACAATCGTGGTTTATATCTAGGCAGGGTTGGAAGGCGACTGGGTAAACGTTATAAAGTAAATCTCGAGGCACCCTTATATAAAGGTGATGGCTTGAACGTTTGGGTTAGCCGTGGAGGACACCAGGGAGTGGTTGTAAATAAAATTTGGCTTGATAATTGTGAAGTTACATCAGCGCCGGCTGGCTCCACGGTAATGCTTGAACTGCCGTCTAATAGCAGGACGGGAGATAGAATATTTAAAACAAGTGACATTAAATTGCTTAAAGATATAAGGTGCACTTATACTTCGAGTAAGGAAGATAGGTCTATACCGTTAACCTTTACGGTCAAGGCTAAGCCCGGAGAACCTTTATATCTGGAAGTAACTGATCCAAAAGGTAATAGGGCAGAGGCATATACAGCAGTAAATGCTGAGGTGGCAAAACGACATCCCCTTAATGAAGATGTTCTATCGAAACAACTCGGGCGTTTAGGTAATACACCTTACAGATTAGAGCGTGTTATTTCACACCTGGAGAGTCCGGTAATGGTTCCTTTAAGTGAGTTAAATAAGATACGTCGTGATGTAATCGAAGAGTTAAGGGAAAAGCGTTTGGCTTCGTGGCCTAAATGGGTTTCAGCATCACCGGATTTCAAAGGCAAGCTTAAAAAGATTACTAAAAAGATTGATAGGAATAAGATTATAGAGGAAGTTAGACCGCGGTTGGCAGTTGCTGTTGGTGATGCAGATGGAGTCAGGGCTGCTTTAGCAGCTGGAGCCGAGCGTATTTATCTGACTGGTGAGGTTTGGCGTGGTAACGTTCCTTTAAAGACCGAAGATTATTTTGAATTGGCAAATGAGGTAACAAAAAAAGGAGCAGAATTTATCCCTGCCTTACCTCGGTTGTGGCATGAAAAGGAAGCTAAGCAGGTTACCGCGCAACTGGAAAGAATTATGGAAGCGGGAATAAGCACCGTATTAGTTGCTAATTTGGGAGGCTTAAAACTTTTAAAAGATAAAGGTATAAAAGGTTGGGGTGATTATTCCTTAAACATTTTTAATAGTAGTACGGTAGAAGCGTTAATGGTAGAAGGTTTACAAGGTGTAACTCTGTCTCCAGAAATGAAGCTGGAACAAATACAGGATTTAAAGGCTGAATTACCTTTAGAAGTTATTGTTCATGGTGCCCTGCCTTTGATGATTTCAGCCCACTGTGTTTTGGGAGCGCGTTTAGGTGGAAAAAAACTGGGACAGGTATGTAATGGACCATGTCTAAAAGGCAAATATAGTTTGAAGGATCGTTTGAACTTGGTATTTCCCGTTAATACTGACCGGAATTGCCGTTTTTACTTGTATAACGCTAAAGAATTAACGATGATTGACCATTTAGGAAAGATTAAAGTTCCGGGGTTAAATTGGGTTAGGTTAGAAATCCGCGAAAAATCGCCTAAATATATCAATAGAATTACAGGTATTTACCGTAAAGCCCTGGCATCACTAGGTATGAGGAATGAAGGGGAGATTTTGGCAGCTGCAGTAGAGGAGGTTAAGGCTCTTGCCCCTAAGGGTATTACTCGGGGTCATTACTTCCGTGGAGTGATTTAAAATTCTGTGGAAAGAAAAAATCGTGGGAAGTTTATTATCTAAAGCCAGGTATTCATGGCCTGGCTTTCCTGTTGACCTAAAAAGATGATATAGTTATTATGAGGGAGACAAAGGGAAAATGGGGGCAGATGATTGAATAAGTCTAATTTAAAATTAGAATTAAATAAAATCCTGGATCGCTTAGAGGCAAACTGTATTTCACCCTTAGGAGCTGAATTGGTAAAGTCTTTAGAACCTGTTCGTGACCTTGAGACTGTAAAACGGCGACAGATGGCAACTACCGAAGGGGATCAGATATTGCTGCGCTATCCTGATCTACCACTTGGGAATATTTATGATGTTCGTCCGGAAATCAGAAGGGCAGCTGTTGGAGGGTTGTTAGAGGGGTCTGAGCTTTTAAGGGTAAAAACCACCCTGGTTAATGCCTGGCGTATACGTAAATTCATCCTTGGAATAGAGGGTGAATGGCCAAATTTGAAGCAGATGGTCTCTAATATTGGAGATTTCCGTAAGCTTACAAAGGCTATAGAAAATTCAATTGGACCTGAAGGGGAGGTAATGGATCAGGCCACACCCCGTTTGTTTAATTTGAGACAGCAGATTAAAAGGACTCAGGATAGAATAAAGGAACGACTTGATAGTTTTTTGCGTTCTTCTGAAATGCAGAAATATTTACAGGATAACTTATATACCATTCGTAATGACCGATATGTTCTACCTGTTAAACAAGAGTACCGACAACACGTAAGAGGCCTTATCCATGACCAATCGGCCAGCGGAGCAACCCTTTTTATTGAACCGATGGCTCTCGTTGAGTTAAATAATGAACTACGTCAGCTTCAGGCTGCTGAGTACAAAGAGGTTGAAGAAATTCTTATGAGCCTCAGTAGTCTTATTAAAGAGGAAAAAGATAATATTTTGGCTACCTTGACAGCCTTGGGAGAGCTGGATTTCACTCTGGCCAAGGGTAGGTTAAGCCATAAGATGAAAGCTCAGCCGGTATCACTAAATTCTAAAGGATGTTGGCGCATTAATAAAGGACGGCATCCTCTCCTTGGTGATAAGGTCGTTCCTGTTACCATTGAGTTAGGGTATGATTTTGATACGTTGGTGATAACCGGACCCAACACCGGTGGTAAGACGGTAACCCTAAAAACTATAGGTTTGTTTACACTAATGGCTCAGTGTGGTTTGCATCTACCGGCAGCAGAAAGTACAGAGATTTCTGTTACTGCATCAGTATATGCTGATATTGGCGATGAACAAAGCATAGAACAATCCTTAAGTACCTTTTCGGCTCATATGGATCAGATAATAAACATTCTTAAAGAGGTAAAGCCAGGTAGTTTGGTATTATTAGATGAATTAGGCGCTGGTACAGATCCCACTGAAGGGGCAGCCCTTGCCATGGCTATCCTGGATTATCTTACAGAGGCAGGAGTACGTACAGTAGCGACTACCCATTATAGCGAATTAAAAGCCTATGCTTATGCTACTCCTAGAGTAGAGAATGCTGCTGTTGAATTTGATAGCCGTACCTTAAGACCTACTTATAATCTCATTATTGGTACTCCTGGAGAAAGTAATGCTTTTACCATTGCTTCTCGCCTGGGTTTACCGCAGTCAATAATTGAAAGAGGCCGGAGTTTACTTAGTGAAGAAAGTAAACGTGTAAGTCGTTTGATTTCTGGATTAACGGAAGATAAACGGGTTAGTGCTGAGGAGCGTGCTAAGGCTGAACGCATACGTATAGAAACGGAAGCTAAGAAGGCCGAAATTGAAAAGGCCAAGTTAGAGTGGCAGAAGAAAGCTGCTAAGCAAACGGAAAAGATGCGGGAGGAGGCCCGTCTTTTACTTAGAAGAGCTCGGGCTGAAATTCGGGAAATTATGTCCGGATTAGAAAAAGAATTAGCTAAAGAAAGTGTAAGGGATAAGCAACGGGCTATCGAGATGGCTCGTAGACGTCTAAAGAATTTGGAAGAGGATGTTGAAGGAAAGATAACCTCCTATCAACCCGTTCCTTCTGGAAAACCACCTGCCAAGGTTAAGGCAGGGGACAGAGTCATTATCCAATCCGTGGGACAGGAAGGAGAGGTTATCAATCCACCCAATGACCAAGGAGAGGTCTTAGTTAGAGTAGGTGTCTTAAAAATGAATGTTAATCTTAAAGACCTGCGCCTTATTAAATCATCACCAAGGGTTAAAAAACAGACACAGACAGATGGTTGGACAGTAAGAACAACCAGTACAAACAACATAAGCCCGGAAATAGATTTACGAGGGATGACAGTAGAAGAGGCTATACACCAGACAGATAAATACTTGGATGACGTTGTTCTATCAGGATTAAATAGAGTTAGTATAATTCATGGTAAAGGCACAGGGGTTTTAAGAGGGGCTTTACAAGATTATCTACGGAACCACCCCTTAGTAAAAAGTTTTCGTTTAGGTGGTGCTGGTGAAGGCGGTAGTGGTGTTACAGTTGTTGATGTCGGGAAATAAATCGCGTCATAAATAGTTAATCCCGTACCACTTTTGTAGTGATACGGGATAATTTTTTTGGGGTTATAATTTTATCTTTTTGGAATGGTAATAGTCACTTCATTAGACTGTTTACTAACATCATCTTGTTCATTTAAGGCGATAACCCGGTAATGGTAAGTGGTTCCTGGTCTAACATTGGCATCAGTATAAGTGGTTTCTTTAACAATTGCTATATTTTTACGACCGCCTTTTTTGCTATGCCTTTCTATTGAATATAGGATTTCATCATTATTATTCTGAGAATCCCAGTTTAGAATTACCCGTGGTTTGGTTACATTAGGGTCAACTTCTAACCTTGCATTAAGATTTGGGGCAATGAGTTTTTGTTGTTCTGAATTATTTTGTTCCATAGTTGGCTGGCTGTTTTCATTTTCATTATCAGGCGTTTTATCAACTATTGGCGTTTCCCCAGTTTTAATTCCTCCACCATGTACAGGACATATTTCTTTAGGTGCCATAAGGTAAAAGTCTTCGGCTTTATCTGAATATCCTTCAGGCGTTTTTAAAAATACTTTTGTAACTACTTCCGGACAGTAAGGTGTAGCAAGTTTAGCGGTTTCGGTGCAAATTTGGGTTTTTACCCAAGCATCGGAGACTTTATGCGGCAGCATGTTTTGTGTAAATATTTCTTTAACAATAAATTTTTCAGGTGTTAAATCGCTGGGATACTGTCCTGACTTGGCGTCTATATCAGCATAAACGATACCGCTTGGACGCGGGAAATCTTTTACAGGAACACCTTCTAATGCTGCACTAATAACCTTTTTCCAGATACTAGCCGGATGTCCTCCTCCAAATACGCTTTTAAGGTAATGTTCTGGGTCAAATTCATCATAACCCATCCAAACAACGCCTACTAATTCAGGAGTGTAACCGACAAACCAGGCATCCATTTCACCGTGTAAATAACTATATTTTTCTGGTAATGAGGTTGTACCTGTTTTACCGGCTACTGGTCGATTCATTCTAGCACGGGTACCGGTACCAGATCTGACTACAGTCTGTAACATATCAGTTACAAGATAGGCTGTTTGTTCACTCCAAACAGGAGTTTTTTGAGGAACTACTTTGACTAAAACGTGACCTTTTCGGTCAGTTATTTTGGTTACTAAGTGAGGTTTGATGTATACTCCTCGATTTGCAAACGCACCATAAGCACCAGCTATCTGTAGGGGTGACACAGAGGTGGTTCCCAGGGCCAAGGTTAGGTTTTTATCTTCAGGTCTTAGTGGTAGCCCTAACTTTGTACCATATTGATAAGCAGTTTCAACCCCAATAGTCTTCAACATTCTAACTGCTGGTACATTTACCGACCAGCGTAGAGCTTCACGCATACTAATCATCCCACGGTAACGGCCATCATAGTTATGCGGGGTATATTTACCAAAGCTGGTGGGAATATCATAAATAACATGGGCAGGTGGATATCCTTTTTCTACTGCCGGTCCATAGACGACTAAAGGTTTAATTATTGAACCAGGCTGGCGAGTAGCCTGAATAGCCCGGTTATATCCCCGGCGGGTGATGTAATCTCTACCACCAATCAAACCTCTTACTTCCCCGCTTGATGGATCCAAAACTACCATAGCACTTTGAATTAAACGATCTGATGTACTACTGGCAGGAAAGTTCTTTGAATCACTATATACTTCTTCCATTTTGGATTGGACTTTGGGGTCAAGGGTTGTGTAAATCTTTAACCCACCTGTGAAAAGTTGAGATGATTCAATACCTTTGTTTTCTAGTAAACGGCTGGCTTCTTCAATAACAGCATCAACGAAATACGGGTACTTGGCAGCCTCCTGGGTATTATTTGCTTTCTCATAGGTTAATTTTTGCTTTTTAGCCTGCTCTGCTTCTTCCTGGGTTATATAACCGTATTTAACCATGTTATCAAGAACATGAGCTTGACGGGCTTTAGTGGCCTCTTCATTATCCTTGTTTAAAGGTGAGTAAAGGGCTGGAGCCTGAATTAGCCCTGCTAATATTGAAGACTCAGCCAGATTCAATTCTTCCACACTTTTACCAAAGTAATATTGTGAGGCTGCTTCAACACCATATGTGCCTGGACCAAGGTAAACAATGTTTAGGTATTTTTCCAATATTTCATCTTTAGTGTAGGTACGTTCAAGTTGGATAGCCATAAAGGCTTCCTGAATTTTGCGTTTGATTGTTTTTTCAGGTTTTTCAATAAAAGCATTTTTAGCTAACTGCTGGGTTATAGTACTACCACCCTCGCGGATATGACCGCTAGTTAGGTTTATGAAAATAGCACGCGCGATGGCTTTTAAGTCAATACCATGGTGCTGATAAAATCGTGCATCTTCTGTCGCTATTACTGCATTTTTTAAATCTTCAGGTATTTTCTCTAATGGAACAATAATTCTGTTTTGTTCTCCATGCAGTTCTTCAACCAAATTATTATCTTTATCGTAAATAAATGTGGTCATTGCTAACTCAAGATTTTCGGGTTGCCAGTCCGGCATGGAACGAATAGCGTCGATTGTATAACCTGCACCGGCGCCCACTGCAATAATGCTAAGGACCAGTACACTAAGTAAGATAGCACGAAAAACATTTAATTTACGTTTTGTTTTTTTCTCTGGCGCCATTTTTCCAGAAGACCTCCTTCCATCGGCTATTATAACACAGCTTTAACCATTGGGGAACGATATCAACTTGAAGGATAGTTGGGGCTTATGCTAAACTTAAACAAGTTAGCCAATATTAATAATAGACGTATATTACATACAAAAGTTGCGGGTTAAGTTGAGATATGAAGAAAATTAGAAGGAGGTTTTTTGATTTTTGGATAAGGAAATTGAACGACAATTAAAAGTTTTACGACGTGGGGTAGTGGAGATTGTTCCTGAGGAAGAATTAAAAGCTAAAATTGAAAAATCTATTACTACCGGTAAACCTTTGCGCATTAAACTGGGATTAGATCCAACTGCCCCTGATATTCATTTGGGTCATACGGTTGTATTACAAAAGTTGCGCCAATTCCAGGAACTAGGCCATCAAATAATTATAATTATAGGAGATTTTACCGGTCGAATTGGTGATCCCACCGGTAAATCAGAGACCCGTAAGCAATTAACTGAAGCAGAAGTCATGGCTAACGCTGAAACATATAAAGAACAAATTTTTAAGATTTTAGACCCGGCAAAAACCGAGGTTACTTTTAATAGCAGCTGGCTAGGTAAACTGGATTTTGCCGATGTGATTGAACTTGCTGCTAAAATTACTGTAGCGAGGATGTTGGAACGTGATGATTTTGCCAAGCGTTATCGTGAAAACCGGCCTATAAGTGTACATGAGTTTTTCTATCCTTTGATGCAGGGTTATGATTCTATAGCTTTAAACGCTGATGTCGAATTAGGTGGTACAGATCAAAAGTTCAACCTTTTGATGGGACGTCAATTACAGCGAGATTATGGTCAGGAACCTCAGGTGGCCATGATGATGCCTATTTTGCCGGGTCTGGACGGTGTACAAAAGATGAGTAAAAGCCTCGGTAATTATATAGGGGTTAATGAAACGCCCAAAGAAATGTACGGCAAGACCATGTCCATACCTGATGAACTCATGATGACTTACTTTGAACTGGTAACGGCTGTACCATTAGATGAACTGGAAACTATTCGTAAGGGTCTGGAAGATGGCAGTCTTCATCCCCGCGATGTCAAAATGCGTTTAGCCAGGGAAATCGTTTCTTTATATCACAGTAAAGAAGCAGCCTGGGAGGCAGAAAAGGAGTTTTGCAGTGTCTTCCAGCAAGGTGATTTACCTGAGGATATGCCTGAAGTACACATTAATGAAGAAAAAATATGGTTACCCAGATTACTAGTTAGAGCTGGATTGGCTCCCAGTAACAGTGAAGCTCGTCGTTTAGTTCGTCAGGGAGCTGTAAAAATTGATGGTGAGCGCATAACAAATGTAGAGGATGACATCAATATCACTAATGGTATGGTACTTCAGGTAGGTAAACGTAAGTTTGCTCGGGTGTTTTCTGACAAATAGACAAATAAATAGGTATTCCAGAGAAATATATTTCACTTTTTAACCGCCCCCTGAGTATACTTCTATATGGGGGTGATTGCCTTGCGACGGCGGTGGCGGCGCCCAGGACAGCGGCCGTGGGGAGCCATAGCTTTAGTGGTATTGTTCTGTGGATTGTTTTTGTTATTGATAGAATGGCGCTTAGGACCTGTTATAGAAGAAGTAGCTGTGGCTCAGGCTCGTTGGGTGGCTACCGAGGCCATGCAACAGGCGGTTTTAGATAAAGTAGGTGATGAAATAGATTATAATAGTTTACTTGAGCCTGGTACTACTCAAGGTGGTAAGGTTGTATTTATGCAAGCTGATGCTCTGGAAATTAGCCGCCTCCAAGCCAAGGCTCAATTAGCTATTCAGGAGCGTCTTTCCCAGCTAAAAGGTAAAACCTATCACGTGCCTCTGGGGCAGTTACTGGGGATAAAACTATTGGCCGCTTATGGGCCACCAGTACCCCTTAGATTCGTACCTATGGGTACAATAGATGTTAATGTAGGGGATACTTTTGAATCTGTAGGGATAAACCAGACGCGTCACCGTATTTACCTTCAGGCAGAGAGCGAGGTTGAGGTAATAGCTCCCTTTAGTATAGAAAAGGTAAAGGTAGTTTCCATTATTCCTGTAGCAGAGGCAATTATAGTTGGACCTGTGCCCGAAACCTATGTTTCCCTGAGTTCGGAATTATTAAAAGGTATTTTACGGTTACCACAATTTTGAGTGTTTAAAATAAAGACTTTTTAAACTAGCCACGGTATACTGGAAAGTTGAAGCCGTGGTTTTTTAGTTAAATTATTTTTTTATATCAATGGGGGAGTATTTATGGATGTAGCTATGGATGTAACGAAATTAATAGGGAAGACACCTGTAGTTCGTCTGAATTGTTTAGTGGAAGATTCTGCGGATGTATATGTTAAACTTGAGTATTTTAATCCTGGAGCCAGTATTAAGGATCGTGTGGCCCTCAATATGATTGAAGAAGCTGAAGCAAACGGTGATTTAAGGCCGGGAGGTACTATTGTTGAACCAACAAGCGGTAACACCGGCATTGGTCTAGCCTTAATTTCAGCTATACGCGGCTATCGATTAATTCTAGTCATGCCAGATACCATGAGTATTGAGAGAAGGAAATTACTTGCGGCTTATGGTGCAGAAATTATTTTAACTCCTGGGGAACTAGGAATGAGAGGTTCCGTGGAAAAGGCTATGGAATTAGTCAATGAAAACCCGGATTACTTTATGCCCCAGCAGTTTGAAAACCCGGCCAATCCAGCAATTCACCGCCAAACCACGGCCAGAGAGATTATAAAACAGATGGACGGAGAACTTGATGCTTTAGTTATTGCTGTAGGAACTGGAGGCACAATTACGGGAATAGGCGAGGTTTTAAAAGTTGAAATACCTGATATAAGAATAATTGCTGTAGAACCGGCAGCTTCCCCTGTACTTTCCGGTGGGCAACCTGGCTTTCATAAAATTCAAGGAATAGGAGCTGGCTTTATACCTAAGGTTTTAAGTTTAGATTTGATTGATGATATTATAACTGTTACGGATGAAGAAGCCATGGAAACCTCACGGCGTTTGGCTCGAGAAGAAGGTCTTTTAGTAGGGATTTCTTCAGGTGCAGCTATTTCTGCGGCCCTTAAAGTAGGGCGTATTTTTGGGAAAGGGAAAAAGGTCATGGCGATTGCACCTGATTCCGGCGAGCGCTATCTTAGTACAGATTTATTTTCAGTTGATGTTTAATATAGCATAAATACCACAAGGTATATTTAAAAGCAAGAGGGACACCTGAAAAATTGATTGACAAAGTCGAAAAATGAAATTAAAATGACCATATAAAATGTACGTGTTGCCTATTTCTTTCGGAGGGGAAGACGTATGCATTAAGTCTTATAATGGATATTCCTGCGGAAGGGGTATCCATTTTTTGATAAGAGCTATAAAAGAAGCTCTTTAGTAAGAGTTAATTTTTCGAGAGGATGGTATCATGAATCAGCAAGACCAACAACCTTCTGACCAAAAAAAGCAATCATCAAATCAGTCCATAGGGAAAAAAGGTATTTTGGTCGTTAGTTTTGGAACCAGTTATGAAAATACCCGTAAAGCTTGTATTGAAAGTGTAGAAAACAAAATTGCCAAAATTTTTCCAGAATATGAAATTCGCAGGGCTTTTACTTCACAGATTATAATTAAAAAATTAGCGGAAAGAGACAATATAAAAATTGATAACCCTAAAGAAGCTCTACAAAAAATGAAAGAAGAAGGGTTTAGTGAGGTAATCGTTCAACCCTTACATATTATTAATGGTTCAGAATTTGAAGAAATCGTAGAAGTTGTTAAGGAATTTGAAGGGTCATTTGATAAACTAAGTTTAGGTAGACCTATTTTGACTCATGTGAAGGATTATAAAATTGCAGTAGAAGCAATAAAAGAGCAGCTGCCTAAACTCGATAAGGGACAGGCAGTAGTCTTTATGGGTCATGGCTCAGAGCATCCGGCCAACTCTGCTTATGCATGTTTACAAAGTGTAATTAACCATTCGGATTTAAATGGTAAGGTTTTCATTGCCACTGTGGAAGGTTATCCAACTTTAGATTATGTTATTGAAGACCTTAAAACAAAAAATATTAATGAAGTAATCTTGATGCCCTTTATGTTGGTTGCTGGAGACCATGCCATTAATGATATGGCTGGTGATGAAGAAGATTCTTGGAAGACCATCTTACAAAAAGAAGGTTATGTAGTTAGTACTTATCTCCATGGATTGGGTGAAAACCCTGCTTTTCAGCAGATTTATATTGACCATGTAAAAGACACTATTCAAGGTGAAAACTGAGTAGCAAATTTTACCAACAAAAGCGGTTGGGTTTTACCCCCTAACCGCTTTTGTCAATAAGTTCTAGTTATAGTTTTTGTGCTAAATATCGGGCTGCCCCACTGAAATCGCGTCATAAATAGTTAATCCCGTACCACTTTTGTAGTGATACGGGATACTTTTTTGGGATTAAATCATCTATTAAGTGCGGGGCCTATATTATTATGGAGTAGCTACTATCAGCTTAACAATCTTTCCATATACATTTTCAACATTTTGAAAATGTATACCTGCTAATTTTATATTTTCCATCGTACGACGATTAATGTTTGATCCAACCACGCCGTGGCTGGGGATAGCCTCAAAGTCTTTGGGTTCTTCAAGGTTAAGTTTGCGTTCTTTTGCACTTTCGACAATAGCCTGACCTAAAGGGTGTTCAGAGTTGCGTTCGAGTGATGCTACCAGTCGGTGTAGTTCGTTTATATCCATATTTTCATTTAGAGGTACTACATCAGTTACTTCTGGCTGTCCCTTGGTGATGGTTCCGGTCTTATCCAGGACGATGCTCTGTAGGCGGTAGGCTTTTTCCAGGTGCTCTCTGCCTTTGATTAGTATGCCATTTTCTGCTCCCCGTCCGGTACCTACCATGATGGAGGTAGGAGTGGCGAGACCGAGGGCGCAGGGGCAGGCGATGACCAACACGGCGGTGAAATTTATTAGGGCCCGAGCCAGATCGCCGGGTGCCGCCCCAAAATACCAGATTAAGAAGGTGAGTACTGCTATAGCCACAACTGTGGGAACAAAATATCCGGAGATGACGTCGGCCAGCCGCTGGATAGGGGCTTTAGACCCTTGGGCTTCTTCAACGATTTTGATGATCTGAGCCAGGGCTGTTTCTGACCCTACTTTAGTGGCCCGGAATTTGAAAGACCCTTGCTTATTTATGGTAGCTTCGATGACTTCATCTCTGACCTTTTTATCCACGGGAATACTTTCACCGGTCAGCATTGATTCATCTACTGTTGAAAAACCTTCAATAATTTCTCCATCTACCGGTATCTTTTCTCCAAGCCGGACGATAACGATATCGCCAACCTGTACGTCTTCTACCGGGATGTCCATCTCCCGGCCATCTCGCAATACCCGTGCTGCTTTGGCCTGAAGACCCATAATAAGCTTCTTGATGGCTTCTGAGGTACGGCCTCTTTAGCTATGGATTCTAAAAGCCTATCCAGTAGAATAAGGGTAATAATAAAAGCTGATGTCTCATAGTAGACGTGGCCCGGAATAAAAAAAGGTGGTAGCCACACTGTAGAAGTAAGCCGCGGAGGTACCCATGGCAATTAAGACATCCATGTTGGCAGTACCATGACGCAAATTTTGGTAGGCACCGCGGTAAAACTGCCACCCGGCGATAAACTGGATCGGAGTGGCCAGGGCGAACTGAAATACTTTATTATCAAATATGGCAGGAAGGGGAAGGTTAAATAACTCTCCGAACATATATGCTAGTAAGGGAAGGGATAGCACTGCCGAGAGTATCAAAAGGCAAGTCTGTCGGCGGGTTTCCTGCTGCCGCTCCAGCTTTTCGGAATCTTCGTCAAACCTTTTTTCGCCAGGATTTGCTTTATAACCAATATCAGCAACGGCTTTTTGCATATCGTTTACCGATACTTGAGAGGAGTCAAATTCTACCGTGGCCCGTTCCATGGCAAAGTTGACACTGGTCCTAACTACGCTTGGCAGATTGCTGAGCTTTTTCTCCACCCTGGCAGCACAGGAAGCGCAGGTCATACCGCTGATTTTGAGTTCGACCCGTTCCTTACCCACGTGATAACCTAGGTCTTCAACTACCTGGAAGAACTTATCCGGCCCTACCACAGTAAGGTTATACTCTACGGTTGCTTTTTCAACGGCAAAATTAACACCTGCAGACTGGACACCTTCCAGTTTTTGAAGACCTTTCTCTATTTTGGCTGCGCATGAAGTACAGTTCATACCTTCGATTTTAAATGTTAATTTTTTTTAGTTGTCATTCTAAACCTCCACTTACTATCTTTTTCCTTAAATGTATGTATTTTTATTTAGGATTAATTTTATGAGAATAACCTATTCAGGTAAATTATGCTATTAGCGTTTTGATTACTTGCTGAAAATATTGCTTTTATGTATTAAATGCTTATATATGAGTTAAATTAATTAATGAAAAACTTAGAAAGGAGATGATTACAATTCCTCAAGGTGTAAGTTGCCAAATAGAAGAGTGTTATCATAATAATGGGGGTTCATGTGAAGCAGCGAGCATAAAAGTAAGGTCAAGTGTTGCTGATAAAAAATGTAGTATGTCGGAAAATACTTGTTGTGAGACCTTTAAACTTAAATAATAGATATTACCTTAAAAGGAAGAGAGAACCCATGGGTTCTCTCAGGCTGTTGACAAAGTAGCAGGTCAACAGCCTTTTTTAATAGAAATTCTAAAGTATAAAGAAAAACTTTAGAGGTGATAAAGTGTTAAAAAGTGAGGAAAACAAACAAGGACCTGATTTTTAATGAACTGTAAAATTAAATTGTCGTCGATGTCCGGGGGTTTTTGTACTACTGGAGGTTGACGACAAAATGTGGTTATTGTAAATTGCTAAAGCCTTGGCATGATTTGTTTTTAAAATGGTTTATGACCCGGCTATAGGGGACGGAAACGTCCTGAACCGTACATTTACTAGCCTCGGCATGGTGGTTTATGACCCGGCTATAGGGGACGGAAACGCTTTGACGATTAGCCAAACAAATTCAAAAGAGTTTACTTTATGACCGGCTATAGGGGACGGAAACAAGCTTACTATCAATTAGCGACGCGATACCGTCAGGAAGACGGCTTTGAAGTCGAAGGGTAGTGTCAATATAGGGGAAGATTCCCTTGCAGCTTTAGCAGTACCCGTTATTCTGGAACAAAAGCTGGAAGGCTTGTTTTTGGGGCTTAGTTCTAACCTCAGTGCTGATGCTTTTACCTTTTCTGAACCAATGGTACTAGATTTAAAGTTTGGTGAGGTTAAGGATCTTCACCGCCTGACCACCACCGGATACGCCCTGGTGATGGAAACGTTATATGAATTTTCAATTAATCTCGGTTGTATAGTTTATGGAGAATTTAAAAATGGGCGTTTGGTAATAAAGAAAGATATTCATATTATTGACGATTGAGCTGCGACAGAGGTTTATTGAAGGACGAGACGAAAAAATGCGTATGATATATGAAGAAATTGACCCTGGTAATGGAGATTGCTATAATAGCTGCCCATATAATTTACATTGTCATGGGAAAAATAATTAAGATGGTAAGGTTAAAGAAGGATTTTTACTAAAAGTGGCAAATGCCTATAAAGGAGGCTTCGTTTTTTCGCAAATGAAGGGGGTTTTTGTGCAGAAATACCTTTTTCGAAAAAAAGACTGCTTTTTGCTTGGAGCAGGATGCAAAAAAAATGAGGAATATCAAAAGTTTAACGGTATAGCCCACGGTCGGTTGCACCTATTGACCCGGTAACAAGGGGACTGAAAGAAATTTATTTACTTATAAACCATCTTACACTTTTTACGTTGCACCTATTGACCCGGTAACAAGGGGACTGAAAGGAAGAAACTATTAAAACACAATTTGATGATTATAAAAGTTGCACCTATTGACCCGGTAACAAGGGGACTGAAAGAATACAAAAGCCGCCAAAAGATGGCGGCTCACACTGTTGCACCTATTGACCCGGTAACAAGGGGACTGAAAGGATATATAATCATAATGTGTCCCTTTTATGGGGTGAGTTGCACCTATTGACCCGGTAACAAGGGGACTGAAAG
>JASKKH010000057.1 GCA_030154265.1 Clostridia bacterium | reverse complement strand
GAATAATCTAACCTGCAGGATTTGGCACCAGACGCATATAAATGCCGGTTGCCGGGTTTCATCGGGCCAGTCCCTCCACCACTCTTGATAAGAGGTTTGCGTGTAATATATTCAATTTTGCATGTTGTAATCTATGTTATCACTTTGAAACTGTAAAGTCAAGAACTTTTTTTGTACTCTTTATTAAATTTTTTCAAAATTTTAATATACCTCTCTTCCTAAGCATTTTCCTATTTGTGTCGCAAGACGGTTTCTTCAAACTCTTCTTTTATCTTTTTTAGTAATTCCTCTCTTGTCATTATATCTAGCGCAGTCATAGCCAGAACTTTGGCTGAAAGTACGGCTGTCTCTTTACCTCTGGTCGAACCTGCGGCTTTCAAAAATTCCAGGCTATGAGGTACTACGTCCTTTTCAGCTATGGCTATGTGGGGATGGATAGAAGGCACGACTTGGCTTACATTTCCCATGTCCGTTGAACCGATGCCTTCTTCTTCGTCACTTATATCGTGATAGCCCAATTCTTTTAAATTAGCTTTAAATACCTCAGCCATAGTTTTATTAGTTACTAGGTTGTCAAAACCAAGTTCAAAATTTCTATATGAAAGCTTTGCTCCAGTTGACAACTCAGCACCCTTGGCACAGGCTATAACTTTCTCCTTTACTTCAAGCATATATTTTTTTTCCTTCGCCCTCACGTAAAAGCGGGCGACAGCTCTTTCGGGAATGATATTGGGAGTATGACCCCCTTCGACAATTATCCCATGGATTCTCGCATCAGGTCTCAGTTGCTGCCTTAAGGCATTGATGCCGTTAAAAAGAAGGATGACCGCATCCAGAGCGTTTATGCCCAGGTGAGGTGAGGCGGCAGCATGGGCTGCTTTACCTGTGTATGTAAACTCCAGGGCTTCCATGGCAAGAGAAGTTGTATATATAGTAGTCCTATTGCCAGGATGTACCATCATGGCCGCGTCCATATCATTGAAAATACCTCTTTCTACCAATAGCACCTTCGCACCATCGGTTTCTTCTGCAGGAGATCCTACTAGTATCACTTCGCCGGAAAGCTCTTCAGCCAACGCTCCTAAAGCCACCGCGGCTCCGAAACTTGCAGCTGCAATAAGGTTATGTCCACAAGCATGACCTATTTTCGGAAGAGCATCATATTCAGCTAGAAAGGCTATTTTGGGACCGGGTTTTTGGCCTTTTTTTCTTGCTAAAAAAGCAGTTGGCAGTCCTTCGACTTCATTTACTAAAAAACCATAAGCACTTATTTTTTCCCTCAACAGTTTTGAAGCTTTAAATTCTTGATTTCCAAGCTCTGGATTTTTATATATCTCATCGGCGACTTCAAAAATTTCCTCCTTAATCCTCTCGATAAAAGAAATGACTTTCTCTTTCAATCCTTCCATATCTGTAGCCACTCTCCTAATCTAAAAAAATTTATTCATATGATCCTTACGCAGTTTTTCAAAATTATCTTTATCCATCGATATGGCCCTTTTCATAGTTATTGGAACGGTATTTCAGCTCTATAAAAAAGCTTTCATTAAGATCTTGTATGGACATACTACAGTCTATTGTCTGACAAACAGCATTCAAAAATGATAAGAATTCGCTTTCAGTCAAAACACTCCTATAATCAGTTTTAAGATTATGACCTTCTTTGTTAACCGATATTATAATGATTAGAATGCTATGCTCTAAATTGATAGACAAGTCCAAAACGGTTTCTTTGACATATTGTAGTAAATACTTGACTAATGAAGACACAATATAAAATATCAGTATATAGTTTCCTCTAGGCCTAGCAGAACTATCATCGCTTACTTTGATATTTATCCAATCATTCAGTTTCCTGTTATGCAACCAGTTCTTTAAATCTGCTTCAAGTTTTTTCGGTTCACAATCCACAATGCTTGTCGGTAATGTTTTCAGGTATTCGAGGTACAAATCCTCAATTACTTGAATTGCATCCAACATATCGGAATTACCGGCCAGTCCGCTTTTTTGTTTTAGAATAGCAAATACAAATTTGCTTATTTCCCTTATACTATCTAAATCCATTTTATTTTGCTTAAGCTTTTCATTTGTTGATTTCAGGATATTCTGATATAATATATTTCTTTTTTCAAGCGCTTCCTTAAGCATCTCCTTTTCCCGCTCAAGATTGTAATATTCTATTGCCTGTCTTATTATAACTTTAAATTCTTCCTCCAATTTCCACGGTTTTGTAATAAATTTGAAAATATCGACTTGGTTTATTGCAGCCAATATCTGAGGCAGCTGGGTATAACCCGACAATACAATTTTAACTGTCTTTGGGTACTTTTCCTTGACAATTTTTAAAAGCTGCAGACCATCCATTCCGGGCATTCTCATATCCGTAACTATGACACTTATTTCATTTTCTTCCATTATTGCAAGGGCTTCCTCTGCACTCATAGCAAAAAAGGATGTATAATCCTCGTCAATAAGTCCCCTCTTTAGTGAATTGAGTATCTCTTTGTCATCATCCACAAACAAAACTGAATTGCCCTTCATATATAGCTCCCTCCAACACTGTATTTTTAAGAAAAATTGCAGTTTCCCGGCAGCATTAAATACCTTAATGAATTTCGTCAACTACTTTATCGCAGTCTTCCTTGCAGATACCAAGAAAATCAAATGCACCTGCGTCTAAATCAATTTCTAAATTTTCCCCTAAATATCTTCCTGCATAATAGTCCGCAATATGTACCACAGACACTATTTCCCTGTATATCACCCTACTGTCTGATGGAGAATGGTGGAATAGTGCCGATTCTATAACAGGATACGTAAAGTCAAGATGGTCTAATATATACCCTCCGATTTCTTGGTGTAAGGTCTGCATATTTGCTTTCACTTCATCATTATCATCTGTAAATATAGACAAAACAGCATATCTTCCAATATCATGAAGCAATCCTGCAATTAAATATATATCGCTTAAATTCTTCTTTAACAGGCGCCTATAAATTAAATCCGTTATCCTGTTAGTAAGCGTTGCATGCTTAATCAAAAGCTCTTTGTTTACGCTCGGGTTAATTTTGTTGATATATCCAAATATTACGGCAGCTAAAATAATATTCTTTATATTAAACTCACCTAAGCGACCGGTGGCTTCCTCTATTGAGCCAACCTGTGCTTCCCAAAAAGAAGAATTCACAATATCTAATGTATCCCTTTCCAGCCTTTTATCTTCAGCTACTTTTTTTAGTGCTTTTTGAGTATCTCTTACTTGTTCTAGCGCAAAACTTAAACCCTCATAAAGACCTTTTTCTCTTAAAGTACCAATGATTGAGCTTATACCTTTCAGCGTTTCCTCACTATTGAGTATCTCTCTTGCCCCTATTACCTGTTCGATTGTCCGAATAAAATTCTCATTGTCCCAAGGCTTAAACATGTACAATTTTGCTAAATTATTCTGTAAAGCGTCATTAAACAGTTTTTCCTCCGCGTAGCCGCTCAAAATGAGCCTTATAGTAGAAGGATACTTTTGTTTCACTCTTTTCAACAGTTCATACCCATCCATTGTAGGCATCTTCATATCGACCACTATTACGTCAACTTTTGTATTATCCAATATTTTAAGCGCTTCTTCTCCGCTATCTGCTGTATAAACACAATAATCACTATCAAGGTATAATCTTCTAATTGCTTTTAATATTTGCTTCTCATCATCTACAAACAATAACGTCTTACTCATTCTATACCCCACCCAAAAGCAAATCTACAACATCCATCAATTAGAATAGTTACTTTGCTGGATGATTTGTGTCCATCTGCATTTGTCAATCCTGCCTATTGCTTTTCTCGCCTCTTCCAGATCCTGTCTCGCTTCTTCATACCGTTTCAAAACGTAAAAAAGTGAATGCCTTCTGTAAAACCCTTTGGCCGCCTCATAGTCAGACTCTAACTGTAAAGCAAGTTGTATGGATTCTTCATACATTTGTAAAGCTTCAGCATAGTCTCCCATATTCGCCAATATGATGCCTTTAAGGCGCAACGCTTTTAGTTTCTTCATATCGTTCCTGGATTCCATCGCTGCAGATATAGACTTATTACAATATTCCAAAGCAGTATCCAGATTATTGCTTTGCAGTTCGTATATACTGCGGTATCTATAGTAATCGCTAATATAGGATATTTCTTCAGCATCTGTAAATATCTTATATGCGTTTTCCAGCATCCCTGGAACCTTTTCGTAGTTTCCAAGTTTTAAATTCAGTCTTGCGATACCTAAATAGTTGATTGCTGCTTCAACCGGCAATCCTCGGCTTTCCGCTATCTCCAGAGATTTGTTATAATACTCGAAGGCCTTAGCAAAATCTCCGATTTCATACATCAAATCTCCCATATTCAACTGAGCAAGACACAATTTATACATTGATGATATTTGATATGCTTTTTCCATGGACTCCATAAATAGTTGCTCAGCCCTTCTAAATAATCCTTTATCTAAGTATAGTATCCCTAAATTAATACTGCTGGATATATAATTTGCAAGGTTTGATATCTTTTTTGAAAGCTCAATGGAGTTGTTAAAATATTCCTGAGCTTTTGATATCATTCCCATCGCATGATAAATAATCCCCAGATTGTTGGATTCATTGGCCATTATTCTAAAATTATTTATTTTCTCCGCGTAATTATAGGCTTTATTCAGATAAAAAAGAGCATTTTCCATGTCTCCTCTGGTGTAATACAGTATCCCCGTCCGGTTAAGAGTCTCTGCAAGATTTTCATAGTCTTTGTTCCTGAGCAGAATTTCTTCAGATTTCTCCGCTATTTCCAAAGCTTTTGGATTTCCTTGCTTTTGAAAAATGCTGCACTTCTGCTGAAGCAGCTTCCCGTATAGGCTGCTGTTCTGCCTTATCCTATGTTCAATTTCTTCAATTATTTTTAGTGCTTCATTATATTGGGCCTTTTCTTCGTAAACTTTCGCAATCATAAGCTTTATTGAATAAATATCATCCGCCATTTCAGCGATCTTTAAGGCTAAATTTAAATATTCCAGAGCCCTGTCATACTCGGCCATTAAAAAGTATATCTCTCCGATATCCATATATGCATGTAAAGCCTTTGAATCGCTCGGCTCATCGCCTTCATTCTTTATCGCCTGAAGATACCTGTCGTAGTATTCCAGGGCGCTGTCGTAATTAAAGTCTCTTTTATACTTCTCGGCAGTTTTTCGATAGTACTCCTCCGCCTTCTTATTTAATCCTGCCGCTTCAAAATGCATACAGAGGATTTCATAAAAGTATTCCAGTTCCCCTCTATACCTCGACTCTATCATTTCTCCCAGCTTTCTATGGTAGTACTGTTTATTTCTGTTCAGGATGCTGTTGTATATAACCTCTCTGGCCGTATCTATTTCAAACATGTAGACCCTGTCAACTGCTCCCGAAGTAATTCGAACAGATTTGGGAGAAATTATATTCAATTGAACAGGAAGCTTTATGAGTCTTTCCATTTCATCCTCATCAACATCCAGCAAACTTCTTACCCAGGATAAGTTAAATTCCTTTCCTATTACCGAAGCAGCCTCCAGAAACCTTGTGGTCGCTTCATCCAGCCCCGAAAGGTTTGATAAAATAATGCTTTCCAAATTACCTGGCAGTGAAATTACTCCCTGCAAGTTAAAGTAAACGGTATTATTCTTGATTACAAATTTTCCTTCCCTTTTGACAGCATTAACAAACTCCCTTACATATAGCGGATTGCCGTTCGTAAGCTGATATATCTCATCGTTTAAGCCTCCATCGATATTTTTGCAGCCAAGTAACTGGCATATTTGAAAGCTGACCCCTTCTTTGCTTAGTTTTTTAAGCTTCAAGGTATAAATTCTATCGGGACTTATAGTATTAAACGCTTCTATTTCATAAGTGGAGGTGAAAATGAAGGTGGTTTTTACCTCAGACAGTAGTTTTATCAGTTCTATCAATATGTCAACAGACACGGAATCTGCAAATTGTAGGTCATCTACTATAAAAACAACTTGCTGATTCATGCAAAGACCTTTTATAAATATAGAAAGCTGGTTTATTAATTCTCTTTTTATATCATGGTATTCCATAGAATTCAATATATCCTGAAAATCCTTGCTTCTGTCCAAACCCATAACAAAGGCTAAAAAATCATAGTTCCTCTGAACTTCATCTTTGCTACGGCCTTTCAAAATATAACCTACGTAGGACATAAGTCTGGCTTTTTTTGTATTATTATCGGTTTCCGGATTGACATCGATCACATTGTATAAAATGTTGGAAATCAAATGGTATGCTTTTCTCTGGTAGGTGGGGTCACTATTTATCCATATCCTCTTTATATTATTATCTAAATCTGATGTGAACTTTTTTATAAGGCTTGTCTTACCAAGACCCACCTCGCCTAAAACGAATATAACCTTAGAATTTTGAGCATCTCTAAAAATGGTATTGAGGAAATTTATTTCATGGTCCCGCTCTACAAGCTGAATATCATCTTTACCGTAATCTTTTGCAATGCCAATAGGAACATAGCATTTTACAGGTTTCTCTTTGTTTTTGACCACAATCTCCCTTGGATCCGAATAGTTGATCACATCTTTTGTGGCTTCATAAACCGATTGGGAGACAAGGATTTCTCCCCTTGCTGCGCTGGACTGGAGCCTCTGGGCCGTATTTACAGTATCACCAATTACCGTATAATCTTTGTCAAAATAGTTGCCTACGCTTCCTGTGACCACAAGGCCGTAGTTTACTCCAATCGACAGGCTGAGGTTCACTCCCTTGTCGTGAAGCACTTCTTTCGAAAACTTATTTATAAGTTCCATCATTTTCATTGCGCATACCACAGCCCTTATGGGATCGTCGGCATGAGGATACTTGGCACCGAAAAGGACCATTACAGCATCTCCTATGTATTTGTCTATAGTGCCTTCCAGCTCATAAACAGGTTTTGTGATATAATCAAAACAATCATTAATTATTCCGCGAACCTCTTCGGGGTCCATTTTTTCAGATAGTGCTGTAAAGCCCGATACATCTGCAAACAAAACCGCTACATTCTTTCTACTCTCTGGCAGTATATCAAAATTTTGTATGGAGCTCCGTTCGCCTTGACTGCCAATTTTTGCACCGCAGTTGAAACAGAACTTTGCCATCATTGGGTTCGGAGAACCACACACTTTGCATTTCAAAGGAAATTTCATGCCGCATAAGCTACACTCTTTACTATCAGAACTGGGTAATTTGTATCCGCAATTAAAACATATCATATAATATGCCCCCCGATTTCCTTATCTCGTCATGTCCTCAAACTTTACACCGTTTAATTTAATTATAACATATATTAAATCAGCTTACACAGGTAAAAAAAATACCATGAGGAGAAAGAAAATAACCAACAGCATTATAGCAGAATTTGCGAAATTTTTCAGTGTGGAAAGAAAGATAAAATGAATATATTAGAAGAAAAAACAGTTTTTTTTTTTTTTTCTTAATCTTGACAAATAACTATTTTCGTGTTATTTTATAAATAACAAAAATTTAATAATACAATGTCGATAAGGGCACACTTATCGAAAGGTAAGGTCGCAAAGCCATGGGTCTAAGGGAATGAATATTCCTATGATCGCCAGGCTGCCGAAACATTAAAATTGCAGTTAATTATACTGCTGAAAAAATTTTAGGCACCTGGGGATTACCCATAGGTGCCTTATTTATTATTCAACGCAAAAACAATTTTAAAGAAGGAGGTGAAATCCATGAGAAAAAGAGTACTGTTATTAGCTTTGGTGTTTGCGCTTTTATTTACAAGTTCACATGTTGTTGCAGCTGAAAAATCCGAAGCTGTAGTTACAAATCAATCCGTTGTTGCAGCTGAAGAGCCTGTAATTTATAAAGATACCATAACAGTTACCCAGGACGGCGGTAGATATCAGATAGGGTTTATAGAAGTTGAATTTAAGAAAGATTGGCTTGAAGCTGATAAACTGCCAGTAACCTTCGAGGTTAAAATCTATGCTGAAAATGGAAAAGGATACATTGAATTTTCACCGGACATACCACATTTCATCAAGAAGGTACATATTAGAGTAGATGATTACAAAGGATTGCTGTATGATGTAGCAAAAGGTGAAAACATCTACGTAAATTACAAACACAAGCATTTTACTGTTGAACATTTCTCTAGATATTGCTTTTCCGGGTACTAAGTAATAATAACATGGGAGGTGGCCTACCTCCTTCTATTTTTCTATTGATACTACTTGTTTAGAAACGAATAAATAGATATACCATTTAAGCCTTTATTCATGAAATAAATATGAGGTGTGACTATGTGCTTCGATTATTTGCTATTAGGCCATTTGCTGGGAGACTTCACTTTTCAGACAGATACCATCGCAGAAAATAAAGCTAAAAATTGGAAATGGAATCTCTACCATGCTTTCATTGTAACAATTTGTATGCTCGTTTTTGCGATTCCTTTTGGCACTCTCATCATGGGGTTGGTGCTTATAAACGGTGTTCTTCATTTTATCATTGATTTTTATAAATCTAAACTGCCTTGCAGAAGTCCCCTACATTCTTTATTTTGTTTTGTGGCAGACCAGTCTTTACACCTTTTAATTATCTGGTTAATCTCAACTTTTTACAAAGGAGAGCCTTTCTATTTTCCTGTTGTTAAGGAGTTGCCCGGCCTTCTGATCACTCTTGTTTTAATAACATCTGCTGCATCTATACTGATTCAATACATACTAAGATTAATTTTTCCTTCCTCTAATGAAAGTTTTTTTATAATTGGAAATGAAAAAATTGCAGGCATTATAACAAGACTCCTTATATTTTTCTCACTTTATTCTTCCTTGTATTTTGGGAAACCATTACTGTTAATTATTTTGGTAATTCTTGCAGCCAAAACTGCATACTATTATAGATACTGGCATCCTTTGATTACTCCGGTTTATTTTTATACTGGGCTTTTAATGGATTTTCTTATACCGGGGGCAGCTTTTATTATAAATTATTTATAAAAAAACACAATCCCAAACGGAAGTGGGGTGCAGTAAGTTGTGAATACCTTTAGAACGATAGTTTGCATCGAATCTGCCGAAAAATATAGAAATTTTCTCACCATAATCGAACAAAGCTATGAAAACACACTGGTATTGTCAGATGTATCAGAGCTGCAAAAAGAACTGATGTCTAACGAAAAGACTATTAATGTCATTTTTATAGACAATATGCT